>NZ_LZJM01000168.1:0-74468 GCF_001667665.1 Mycobacterium sp. E342 | reverse complement strand
AACGCGTGCTGGGGTGTGCGTAATTGGCGGGCCACGCGTTCCACCCGCTCCAGGGCAGCCAACCGCTCCGGGGTGGTCAGCACGTCAAAAGACAACTGGCACAGGCGCTCCACGTCGCCGTCGAGGGCGTCGAAGACCTCGACGATCTCTTCACGACTACCGACACCCATACCCCAAACCCTAAAAACACCCACCGACAAAAATGCACATTCTGTGACCACAGAAACCAAAGTGACACAAGGGATTACAGAGACCCGAGAGCCTGGCGGGTGACCAGCGGTGCGGACAAGCGCTAGTCGCGGTCGGGCGGGTTCGTCGCGTACACCCAGGACAGGAACCGCGCGACGGCCTCCGCGGACCGATGCGCCCGGGGTGAGCTGAAGATGTCGAAAGCGTGCTGCGCGCTGGGCAATTCAGCGTAGGCGACCGGGGACTTCGACACCGCGCGCAGCTCCTCGATGAACTCCTGGGCTTCGCCGACGGGGATCAGCGAGTCGTCGCGGCCGTGCAGGACGAAGAACGGCGGCGCGTCGGCGTGCAGCCTGCGGATCGGCGAGGCGTCGATGTAGACGTGGCGGTGCGACTTGAATCCCCGCTTCACCACGAATTTTTCGAGCAGCGAGACGAACTCGGGACGGCCCTCGCCCTCGGTGGAGAACCAGTCGTAGCGGCCGTAGATCGGCACCGCGGCCGCCACGGACGTGTCGGCGTCTTCGAAGCCCGGCTGGAATGACGGGTCGTTGGGGGTCAGCGCCGCCAGCGCGCACAGGTGCCCGCCCGCGGAACCGCCGGTAACCGCGACGAATTCGGGGTCACCGCCATAGTCGGCGATGTTTTCCTTGACCCACGCCAGCGCCCGTTTGACGTCGACGATGTGGTCGGGCCAGGTATGGCGGGGCGAGACGCGGTACCCGATCGACACGCACACCCAGCCGCGGGCGGCGAGGTGGCTCATCAGCGGGTAGGCCTGTGGCCGGCGCATCCCGATCATCCAGGCGCCGCCGGGTACCTGCAGCAGCACCGGGGCCTTGGCGTCGCGCGGCAGGTCGCGGCGGCGCCAGATGTCGGCGAGGTTGGCGCGGCCGTTCGGGCCGTAGGACACCACGTTGGTCTTCTCGACGTAGCGCCGGCGCGCCACGGTGTTGCCCAGCGGCAGGCTGCGGCGCCCGCTGCGGGTGGGCTTGGCGTGGGGCAGCTCGCTGAGCGCCTCCGCGTAATCGTCGCCGAGCTGCTCGCGCAGGCCCGCCTCCAGCACCGGACCCGGGGTGGTGATGCCGCGGTAGCGGATCACCGCCAGGATCGCCCACGATGCCGCGGTCATGGCCAGCGCCGCCTTACCCCGCCGTCCCGCGAAGTGGCCCTGCCGCGCGCGCCGCAGCGCGTCCAGCAGTGAGACGGAGAAGTAGATCCCCGGCACCTCCGACGTCGGCCAGCCGAACCAGAAGACCAGCACGGTGCTGTAGCCCTTGCGGGCCAGTGGCCGTAATCCGTTGGCGGCGTTGGCCAGTTCGAGCGCGGCGCGCGCCAGCGGGCGGGGGCGCACCAAAGGGCGCACCAAGCGGTGCGGCAACCGGCGCATCAGCCGTTGACCCGCGACTGCAGTTCGTTGCGCTGGATCTTGCCGGTGCTGCCGCGGGGGAGTTCGTCCAGCACGGCGATTTCGCGGGGCACCTTGTAGTTGGCGAGGTTTTCCCGGACGTGTTGTTTGAGGGTCTCGGGTGTGGCCCGGGTGCCCGCGTTCAGGACCACGAATGCCGCCAGCCGCTGCCCGTACTGCTCATCGTCGACGCCGATCACCGCGGCCTCGGCCACGTCGGGGTGGGCCGCCAGCGTCTTCTCCACCTCGATCGGGTAGACGTTCTCGCCGCCGGAGACGATCATCTCGTCGTCGCGCCCCACCACGAACAACCGGCCGGCCGCGTCCAGGTAGCCGACGTCGCCCGACGACATGAACCCGGCGTGGAAGTCCTTCGTGGTGCCCGACGTGTAGCCCTCGAACTGGGTGTCGTTGCGGACGTAGATGGTGCCGACCTCGCCGGTGGGCAGCTCGTTGAATTCGCTGTCCAGGATCCGGATTTCGGTCCCGCCCGCGGGCCGGCCCGCGGTGTCGGGCGCCGCGCGCAGGTCGGCCGGGGTGGCGGTGGCGATCATGCCGGCCTCGGTGGCGTTGTAGTTGTTGTAGATCACGTCGCCGAATTCGTCCATAAACGCGATGACGACATCGGGCCGCATTCGCGAGCCGGATGCCGCCGCGAAGCGCAATGACTTGCAGTTGTACCGCTTTCGCACCTCGGGCGGCAGTTCCATGATGCGGTCGAACATCACCGGCACCACCGCCAGACCGGTCGCCTGGTGCCGGTCGATGAGGTCCAGCGTCGCCTCCGGGTCGAACTTGCGCCGGGTGACCACCGTGCACGCCATCGACGCCGCGAAGATCAACTGCGAGAAGCCCCAGGCGTGGAACATCGGCGCCACGATCACCACCGTCTCCTCGGCGCGCCACGGCGTGCGGTCGAGGATGGCCTTGAGCGTGCCGATGCCGGCGTTTCCGCCGGTTTGGTTGGCCCCCTTGGGGGTTCCCGTCGTGCCGGAGGTCAGCAGGATCATCCTGCCCTTGCGGCCGGAGCGTTCCGGCCGTTGGCCGGTGTGCTCGGCGATGAGCTGCTCGACGGTCAGTTCGTGGTCGCCGTCGGTCCAGGCCACGATGCGGGTGGCGTCCGGCTTGTCGGCCAGGGCGCGGTCCACCGTCTCGGTGAACTCCTCGTCGTAGACGACGGCGTCGACGCCTTCGCGGTTGACCACCTCGGCCAGCGCGGGCCCGGCGAACGACGTGTTGAGCAGCACGACGTCCGAGCCGATCCGGTTGGCGCCCACCACCGCCTCGACGAAGCCGCGGTGGTTGCGGCACATGACCCCCACGACCTTGGGAGTCCCCGAGGGCAATCCCTGCAGCGCCGCGGCGAACGCGTTGATCCGCTCGTCGAGCTGGCGCCAGGTCAGAGTGCCGAGTTCGTCCACCAGGCCCGGCCGGTCCGGGCAGCGTTGCGCCGCGGTGGCGAAGCCCACGGTCATCCCCATGCCCTCGCGGCGCATGGCGGCGGCCATCTTGAGGTAGCGGTCGGGCCGCATCGGCGCGATCATGCCGGCGCGCCTCAACGTCGTGATGATGCCGACGGCGTCGTTGACGGGACCAAGGAGAGGGGCCACGGCTCAGCCCAGGATCGGGAAGCGTCGCTTGGCGGCCAGGTCCTTCAGCGCCTGCTGCATGACCGACCGCACGTGCTCGTCGACTTCGTCGACGTCCGGGTCGTCACCGAATTCGGCGGCGATGTCGATCGGCTCGAGCACCTGCGTGACGATCTTCGTGGGCAGCGGCAGATTGGGCGGGATCACCGCACTGAATCCGAAGGGGAAGCCGAACGACAACGGCAGGATGGCGCTGCGCAGCAAGCGCTTCACACCCAGCCGCTCGGCCAGCCAGGTGCCGCGCGACAGGTAGAGCTGCGTCTCCTGCCCGCCGATGGACACCGCGGGCACGATGGGAACGCCGGCCTCGATCGCGGTCCTGACGTATCCCTTGCGGCCGTTGAAATCGATGACGTTCTCCGACAGCGTGGGGCGGTAGGCGTCGTAGTCGCCGCCGGGGAAGACGATCACGACCCCGCCGGAGCGCAGGGCCTGCGCCGCGTTCTCCCGGTTGGCCCGGATGTATCCGGTGCGCCGGAAGAACTCGCCGGTGGGGCCGGTCATCAGGATGTCGTGGCTCAGCGTGTAGACCGGCCGGTCGTAGCCGAACTTCTCGTAGAAGTGGACGCTGAAGATGGGGACGTCCATCGGGAACATGCCGCCGGAGTGGTTGCCGACGACCAGCGCCCCGCCCGGCGGGAACGAATCCAGGCCGTGCACCTCCGACCGGAAATAGGTCTTGAGGGCGGGGCGCATCACGCCCATCAGGCGCTGGGTCAAGACGGGGTCGAATTTGCCGATGTCGCCGGCATCGGGGCGATCGTTGTCGGTCACGTTCCTCCCTTGACGCTCCCGCGAGGCCGCTCGAGGTGTGGGGGCCGCGCCGAGTTCCTCGATGGTAGCGACCGGGACACGACCGCAGTCATGGTGCTGATCTCTTTCCCCGTTCGCGGATATGGTGCCGGCCGGTCGCGGGCGCTATTGTTACGACGCCCTAAGTGAAAATCTCGAGAAGCGGGGAGCCGATGGACGTTGCCGGTTGGTCCCAGGAGCGCAGCACCCGGCGCAGCGTCGGCCTCCGTGACCGGCGCGCTCGAGGGCCTCACGCCGGCGTGGCCCGCCCCGAATCGGGCCGCCCCGCCCCGGGCCCCTCGTCGTCCGCCGACCGGCGGGCGGCCGATGTCGATCCGGCCGTTCCGGACGCGGCGGATCATCGGCAGGCCGACTATTTCGTCCGGCTGCTCTCGCAGAACCGCAGGCTCATCGAGCAGCGGATCGACGACTATCAGAAGGCGATCGCCACCGCGCAGGCCAACGGCGACGTCGATGCCGTCTGCAACCTTCGGCGCATGGCGCGGATCGAGGAACAGGACCGGGAGAACCTGGACGGCATGCTCGAGAAGCTGCGCCACCGCTTCGCCCGCCGGGCTCCGGGTCACCCGCCGGCGTCCGCCCCGCGGCCGCGCACCGCGATCCGCTAGCGCGGCATCAATTCACCCGCGGCGCAGCGATTCTCGCCGCTCGCGCGGCCCAGCGAGAGTGGGGCGCCCCCAATCGGCCCCGCCCGCATCGCCGTCCCGATACATTTGACGGGCCAACTGGTTTCTGCCGACACCGAACGAGGCCGCCCATGGGATTCATGACTCCAGACCTTCCCGATGTCGACCCCGAGAGCTGGCCCGGTTTGCCGCGATCGACCAGGCGGCAGATCATGACCCGGCACTGGGTCGAACACGGCTTCGGTTCGCCGTACGCGGTCTACCTCTTCTACATCGTCAAGATCGCCGTGTACGTCGTCGGCGCCGCCGCGGTGATCTCGCTGACGCCGGGCCTGGGCGGGCTCGGGCACATTGCCGACTGGTGGGCGCAGCCGATCGTGTATCAGAAGGTGGTCATCTTCACGCTGCTGTTCGAGATCCTGGGACTGGGCTGCGGATCGGGGCCGCTGACCGCACGATTCTGGCCGGTGTTCGGTGGCTTTCTGTATTGGTTGCGGCCCAATACGATTCGCCTGCCCCCATGGCCCGACAAAGTCCCGCTGACCGGTGGCGACAACCGCACCGTCGTCGACGTGGTGCTCTACCTGGTCGTGCTGGTCTCGGGCGTCTGGGCGTTGCTCTCGCCCGGGCGGGGCGGGCCGGTGACCGCCCCCGGCGACGTCGGCCTGATCGATCCCGTCCTGGTGGTGCCGACCATTGTCGCGCTGGCACTGCTCGGCCTACGCGACAAGACCGTCTTCCTCGCCGCCCGCGGCGAACACTACGGGCTGACGCTGCTGGTCTTCTTCTTTCCCTTCACCGACCAGATCGCCGCCTTCAAGATCATCATGCTGGCGCTGTGGTGGGGAGCCGCGACGTCGAAACTCAACCACCACTTCCCGTACGTCGTGGCGGTGATGATGAGCAACAGCCCGGTGCTGCGCAGCAGGGCGTTCAACTGGTTCAAGCGCAGGCTCTACCTCGACCCGGTGAACGACCTGCGCCCGTCGTGGGTGCCCAAGGTGATGGCCCATGTCGGCGGGACGACGGCGGAATTCTTGGTGCCCTTGGTCCTGGTGTTCTTCGCCGACGGGCACCGGTGGGCGTGGTTTCTCATCGCCTTCATGGTCCTCTTCCACCTCAACATCACCTCCACCATTCCGATGGGAGTTCCGTTGGAGTGGAACGTGTTTTTCCTGTTCTCGCTGTTCTACTTGTTCGGCCACTACGCCGGCGTCACGGCCCTCGGCCTGAGCTCACCGCTGCTGCTGGTCATCCTGATCGCCGCGCTTGCGGTGGTGCCGATCGTGGGAAACCTGTTCCCCAGGCAGATTTCATTCCTGCCCGCGATGCGCTACTACGCCGGCAACTGGGCCACCAGCCTGTGGTGCCTGCGCGCGGGCGCGGAGGACAAGATCGACGCGGCCATCACCAAGCCCGCGGCGCTGGTCCCCAAACAGCTTGCCCGGCTTTACGATCCGAGCACCGCCGAAATGATGATCGACAAGTTGATGGGCTGGCGGTCCATGCACACGCACGGGCGGACGCTCAACGGGCTGGTGGACCGCGCCCTCGACGGGCTGGACGAGGCGGACTACAAGCTGCGCGACGGTGAGATCATCGCCGGACCGCTGATCGGATGGAACTTCGGTGAAGGCCACCTGCACAACGAGCAGTTGCTCGCGGCGGTGCAGCGGCGCTGCCAGTTCGCCGAGGGCGACGTCCGGGTGATCATTCTGGAAAGCCAACCGATTCACGTCCAGCGCCAGGAGTACCGCATCGTCGACGCCAAGACCGGCTTGATCGAAGAGGGTTACGTCGACGTGGAAAGCATGCTGGCCCGCCAGCCCTGGCCCGAGCCCGGCGACGAGTACCCGGTGCAGGTCATCACGCGACGCAGCGCCCTATGACCAGGGCGGTGGTGGTCGGCGCCGGCCCCAACGGCCTGGCCGCGGCAATCCACCTGGCGCGCAACGGCGTCGACGTGCAGGTGCTGGAGGCGAGCGACGGCGTAGGCGGGGGAGCCCGCTCGGGCGAACTCACCATGCCGGGAGTCATCCACGACCACTGTTCGGCGTTTCACCCGCTGGGCGTCGGTTCGCCGCTGTGGAAGCAGATCGACCTGCAGCGCTACGGGCTGCAGTGGAAGTGGCCTGAGGTCGACTGCGCGCATCCGCTCGACGACGGCACCGCCGGCGTGCTCTACCGGTCGGTCGAGGAGACGGTGGCCGGCATGGGGTCCGACGGCCCCCGATGGCGGCGGGCGATCGGTGACCTCGCGGCGGGATTCGACGAGCTGGCCGAGGATCTGCTCGGCCCGGTCCTGGGTGTCCCGCGGCACCCGCTTCGGCTGGCCGGCTTCGGGCCGCGCGCGTTGCTGCCGGCCACCACCATGGCCCGCTGGTTTCGCACCGAGCAGGTGCGGGCGTTGTTCGGCGGCTCCGCCGCGCACATCTACACCCGGCTGGATCGCCCGCTGACCGCGTCGCTCGGGCTGATGATCCTGGCCAGCGGGCACCGCTACGGCTGGCCCGTCGCGCAAGGCGGATCCGGGTCGATCAGCCAAGCGCTGGCCGCCGCCCTGGAGGCGCACGGCGGCACCATCACCACCGGCGTGCGTGTCGCCGGCCGCAAAGACATCCCGGACGCCGACATCGTCATGCTCGACCTCAGCCCGGCCGCGGCGCTCGACCTCTACGGCGACGCGATGCCCGGCCGGATCCGGCGGTCGTATCGGCGCTACCGCGAGGGCTCGTCGGCGTTCAAGGTCGACTTCGCCCTCGAGGGCGACATCCCGTGGAGCAACCCCGATTGCGCCCGGGCGGGGACCGTGCACCTCGGCGGCACGTTCGCCGAGATGGCAGACACCGAACGCCAACGCGCGCAAGGGAAGATGGTCGAGCGGCCCTTCGTGCTGGTCGGCCAGCAGTACCTGGCCGACCCGTCCCGTTCGGCGGGCAACATCAACCCGATCTGGGCGTACGCGCACGTGCCGTTCGGCTACGACGGCGACGCCACCGCCGCCGTCGTCGCACAGATCGAGCGGTTCGCGCCCGGCTTCCGCGACCGCGTGCTGGCCACCGTCAGCAAGGGCACCGCCGAACTGCAGGCCTACAACGCCAACTTCATCGGCGGCGACATCATCGGCGGCGCCAACGACGGCCTCCAGGTCATCTTCCGGCCCCGCATCGCCGTCAATCCCTACACCCTCGGCGTCCCGGGCGTCTACCTGTGCTCGCAGTCCACGCCGCCGGGAGCAGGCGTCCACGGCCTGTGTGGTTACCACGCCGCCGAGTCGGCGCTGAAGTGGCTGAACAAGCCGCGCCGCGGCTGACGTCACATTGGTCGCGGGAACCGGGGCGGCAACCGCGCAGGTTGCTGATCTAGGCTGACCACGAGCGCGTAATCAGCGGACTCAGTAAAGACATCGTCAAGACAGGGAGAGATCAGTGACGGTCCGAGTAGGCATCAACGGCTTCGGTCGAATCGGACGCAACTTCTACCGGGCCCTGCTGGCCCAGCAGGAGCAGGGCACCGCGGACATCGAGGTGGTGGCGGTCAACGACATCACCGACAACCACACACTGGCGCATCTGCTCAAATTCGACTCGATCCTGGGCCGGCTGCCCTACGACGTCAGCCTGGAGGGCCAGGACACCATCGTGGTGGGCCCGCACAAGATCAAGGCGCTCGAGGTCCGGGAGGGCCCGGCCGCGCTGCCCTGGGGTGACCTGGGCGTCGACGTGGTCGTGGAATCCACCGGGCTGTTCACCAACGCGGCCAAGGCCAAGGGCCACCTGGACGCCGGCGCGAAGAAGGTCATCATCTCCGCGCCCGCCACCGACGAGGACATCACCATCGTGCTGGGCGTCAACGACGACAAGTACGACGGCAGCCAGAACATCATCTCCAACGCGTCGTGCACCACGAACTGCCTCGGGCCGCTGGCCAAGGTCCTCAACGACGAGTTCGGCATCGTCAAGGGCCTGATGACCACCATCCACGCCTACACCCAGGACCAGAACCTGCAGGACGGGCCGCACAAGGACCTGCGCCGGGCGCGGGCGGCGGCGCTGAACATCGTGCCGACCTCCACCGGCGCGGCCAAGGCCATCGGGCTGGTGCTGCCGGAGCTGAAGGGCAAGCTGGACGGTTACGCGTTGCGGGTGCCGATCCCCACCGGCTCGGTGACCGACCTCACCGCCGAGCTGTCCAAAGCCGCCAGCGCCGAAGACATCAACGCGGCGTTCAAGGCCGCCGCCGAGGGCAAGCTGAAGGGCATCCTGAAGTACTACGACGCCCCGATCGTCTCCAGCGACATCGTCACCGACCCGCACAGCTCGATCTTCGACTCCGGGCTGACCAAGGTGATCGACAACCAGGCCAAGGTGGTGTCCTGGTACGACAACGAGTGGGGCTACTCCAACCGCCTCATCGACCTGGTCGCGCTGGTCGGCAAGTCGCTGTAACCATGGGCGTGCCAACCCTCGAAGACCTGCTGGCCGAAGGGGTTTCGGGTCGGGGCGTGCTGGTGCGCTCCGACCTGAACGTCCCGCTCGACGACACGGGCGCCATCACCGATCCCGGCCGCATCACGGCGTCGGTGCCCACCTTGCGGGCGCTCGTCGAGGCCGGCGCCAAGGTGGTGGTCACGGCGCACCTGGGTCGCCCCAAGAACGGGCCCGACCCGAAGTTGTCGCTGGCGCCGGTCGCCGCGGCGCTCGGTGAGCACCTGGGCCGGCACGTGCAGCTGGCCGGTGACGTCATCGGCGGCGACGCTCTGGCCCGCGCCGAGGGGCTGACGGACGGCGACGTCCTGCTGCTGGAGAACATCCGCTTCGATCCGCGGGAAACCAGCAAGGACGACGGCGAGCGGCTCGCCCTCGCCCGCGAACTCGCCGAATTGGTCTCGCCCGGAGGGGCTTTCGTCTCCGATGGGTTCGGGGTGGTGCACCGCAAGCAGGCGTCGGTGTACGACGTGGCCACGCTGCTGCCGCACTACGCCGGCACCCTGGTCGCCGACGAGATCCGGGTGCTGGAGCAGTTGACCAGCTCGACCACCCGTCCCTACGCGGTGGTGCTCGGCGGGTCGAAGGTGTCCGACAAGCTCGGCGTCATCGAATCGCTGGCCACCAAGGCCGACAGCATCGTGATCGGCGGGGGGATGTGCTTCACCTTCCTCGCCGCGCAAGGGTTTTCGGTGGGGAAGTCGCTGCTGGAAGAAGAGATGGTCGACACCTGCCGCCGACTGCTGGACACCTACGTCGACGTGCTGCGGCTCCCGGTGGACATCGTGGTGGCCGAGAAGTTCGCCGCCGACTCGCCGCCGCAGACGGTGGCGGCCGACGCCATCGGAGACGACGTGATCGGGCTGGACATCGGGCCGGGATCGGTCAAACGCTTTGCGGCCCTGCTGTCCAACGCCGAGACCATCTTCTGGAACGGCCCGATGGGCGTGTTCGAGTTCCCGGCGTTCGCCGCGGGCACCCGCGGCGTCGCCGAGGCCATCGCCGCGGCGACCGGCAAGGGCGCGTTCAGCGTGGTCGGCGGCGGCGACTCCGCGGCCGCGGTGCGCGCGCTGGGCATCCCGGAGGGCGACTTCTCGCACATTTCCACCGGCGGCGGCGCGTCGCTGGAATACCTTGAGGGCAAGACGCTTCCAGGCATCGAGGTGCTTGGGGAGCCGCAGCCGGGTGGAGGGGACGCGTGAGCCGCAAGCCGCTGATCGCCGGCAACTGGAAGATGAACCTCAATCACTTCGAGGCGATCGCGCTGGTGCAGAAGATCGCGTTCGCGTTGCCGGACAAGTACTACGACAGGGTGGACGTCACCGTCCTGCCGCCGTTCACCGACCTGCGCAGCGTGCAGACCCTGGTCGACGGCGACAAGCTGCGGCTGACCTACGGCGGCCAGGACCTCTCCCAGCACGACTCGGGCGCCTACACCGGTGACATCAGCGGCGCCTTCCTGGCCAAGCTCGGCTGCAGCTTCGTGGTGGTCGGGCACTCCGAGCGGCGCACCTACCACAACGAGGACGACGCGCTGGTCGCCGCCAAGGCCGCCGCCGCGCTCAAGCACGAGCTCACCCCGATCGTGTGCATCGGCGAGCACCTCGAGGTCCGCGAGGCCGGCAACCACGTCGAGCACAACGTGGAGCAGCTGCGCGGCTCGCTGGCGGGCCTGTCCGCCGAGCAGATCGGCACCGTCGTCGTCGCCTACGAGCCCGTCTGGGCCATCGGCACCGGCCGGGTGGCCAGCGCCGCCGACGCCCAGGAGGTGTGTGCGGCGATCCGCACGGAGCTGGCCTCGCTGGCCTCGCCGAAGGTTGCCGACGCCGTGCGGGTGCTCTACGGCGGCTCGGTGAACGCCAAGAACATCGGCGAACTGATCGCCCGCGACGACATCGACGGCGCCCTGGTCGGCGGGGCGTCGCTGGACGGTGAGCAGTTCGCGACGCTCGCGGCGATCGCGGCCGGCGGGCCCCTTCCGTAAGGCGGGGCGGCTACCCCGGTAAGCTCTCCGTCATGGAGTTGGCCCTGCAGATCACCCTGGTGGTCACCAGCGTGCTGGTGGTGTTGCTGGTGCTGCTGCACCGCGCCAAGGGTGGCGGCCTGTCGACGCTGTTCGGCGGCGGTGTGCAGTCCAGCCTTTCCGGCTCGACGGTGGTGGAGAAGAACCTGGACCGGTTGACGCTGTTCATCACCGGCATCTGGCTGGTCTCCATCATCGGGATGGCCCTGCTGATCAAGTACCGGTGACCCGTCGGCGGGCGGACCACGTGATCCGCACCGATACTGGGACACATGGTTGACGTTTCCGACATCGCGCTGGAACCGATCGGCGCCGTGCAACGGACGCTGGTCGGTCGCGAGGCGACCGAGCCGATGCGTGCCGACATCAGGCTGCTGGGCACCATCCTCGGCGACACCGTGCGCGAGCAGAACGGGGACGAGGTTTTCGATCTTGTCGAGCGCGCGCGGGTGGAATCGTTCCGGGTGCGCCGCTCCGAGATCGATCGGGCCGACCTGGCCCGGATGTTCGACGGCATCGACATTCACCAAGCGATCCCGGTCATCCGCGCGTTCAGCCACTTCGCGCTGCTGGCCAACGTGGCCGAGGACATCCACCGGGAGCGCCGCCGCGCGATCCACGTCGCCGCGGGCGAGCCGCCGCAGGACAGCAGCCTGGCCGCGACCTACGCCAAACTCGATGGCGCCGAACTCGATTCGGCCACGGTGGCGACCGCGCTGCGCGGGGCCCTGATTTCCCCGGTCATCACCGCCCATCCCACCGAAACCCGGCGGCGCACCGTCTTCGTCACCCAGCACCGGATCACCCAGCTGATGCGGCTACACGCCGAGGGGCACACCGAAACCGACGACGGGCGCAACATCGAGCGCGAGTTGCGCCGCCAGGTCCTCACCCTGTGGCAGACCGCGCTGCTCCGGTTGTCCCGGCTGCAGATCACCGATGAGATCGAGGTGGGCCTGCGCTATTACGCGGCCGCCTTCTTCCAGGTCATCCCGCAGGTGAACGCCGAGGTCCGGGACGCATTGCGGGCGCGCTGGCCCGATGCTGATCTGGTCGCCGCGCCGATCCTGCGCCCCGGTTCCTGGATCGGCGGCGATCGCGACGGCAATCCGAACGTGACGGGCGACGTGGTGCGCCAGGCCACCGGCAGCGCCGCGTTCACCGCGCTGTCGCACTATCTGGCCGAACTCACCGCCCTCGAGCAGGACCTGTCGATGTCGGCCCGGCTCGTCCCGGTCACACCCGGGCTGGCCGAATTGGCCGAGGGCTGCGACGAGCAGGCCCGTGCCGACGAGCCGTACCGGCGGGCGCTGCGGGTGATCCGCTCCCGGCTCACCGCGACCGGCGCCGAGATCCTGGACCGCAGGCCGCAGCACGAGCTGGACCTCGGCCTGCCACCGTACGCGGCCCCGGGCGAACTGCAGCGGGATCTCGACACCATCGATGAGTCCCTGCGCACCCACGGCAGCGCGCTGCTGGCCGACGACCGCCTGGCCCTGCTGCGAGAAGGCGTGAGCGTCTTCGGGTTTCACTTGTCCGGTCTGGACATGCGGCAGAACTCCGACGTTCACGAAGAGGTGGTGGGGGAGTTGCTGGCCTGGGCCGGGGTGCACCCCGACTACGGCTCCCTGCCCGAGGGTGACCGGGTCGCGCTGCTGGCGGGAGAACTGGGCACCCGGCGTCCACTGATCGGTGACCGCGGGCAACTTTCGGACCTGGCCCGCAAGGAGCTCGAGGTCGTCAGCGCCGCCGCGCACGCCATCGGGCGCTATGGCCCGGCCGCCGTCCCCAACTACGTCATCTCCATGTGCCGCTCGGTCTCCGACGTCTTGGAGGTGGCGATCCTGCTGAAGGAGTGCGGGCTGCTGGACGCCTCCGGGCCCGAACCGTATTGCCCCGTGGCCATTTCGCCGCTGTTCGAGACGATCGACGATCTGCACAACGGCGCGGCCATCGTGGACGCAATGCTGGCTCTTCCGCTGTACCGGGCGGTCGTCGACGCGCAGGGCGGATGCCAGGAGGTGATGCTCGGCTACTCCGACTCGAACAAGGACGGCGGTTACCTGGCCTCCAGCTGGGCGGTCTATCGCGCCGAGCTGGCACTGGTCGAGGTGGCGCGCACGAACGGAATTCGGTTGCGGCTCTTCCACGGTCGCGGCGGTACGGTCGGACGCGGGGGTGGGCCGAGCTATCAGGCCATCCTGGCGCAGCCGCCGGGCGCGGTGAACGGCTCGCTGCGCCTCACCGAGCAGGGCGAGGTAATCGCCGCCAAGTACGCCGAACCACAGTCGGCGCGCCGCAACCTTGAAAGCCTGGTGGCGGCCACGCTGGAGTCGACGCTGCTCGACGTCGAGGGTCTGGGCGACGCGGCCGAGCCGGCCTACGCCGTGCTCGACGAGGTGGCCACCCTGGCGCAGCGCGCGTACGCCGAATTGGTGCACGAGACACCGGGATTCGTCGACTACTTCACCGCCTCCACGCCGGTCAGCGAGATCGGCTCGCTGAACATCGGCAGCCGCCCGACGTCGCGCAAACCCACCTCGTCGATCTCGGACCTGCGTGCCATCCCCTGGGTGCTGGCGTGGAGCCAGTCGCGGGTGATGCTGCCCGGCTGGTACGGCACCGGGTCGGCCTTCGAGCAGTGGATCGCGGCCGGCCCCGAAAGCGAAGAGGAACGCGTCGGGATCCTGCACGAGCTGTACGAGCGGTGGCCGTTCTTCCGCAGCGTGCTGTCCAACATGGCGCAGGTGCTGGCCAAGAGCGATTTGGGCCTGGCGGCGCGCTACGCGGAACTCGTCGTGGACGAGGAATTGCGCGACCGGGTGTTCGGCAAGATCGTCGACGAGCACCGGCGGACCATCGCGATGCACAAGCTCATCACCGGACACGAGGATCTGCTCGCCGACAACCCCGCGCTGGCGCGCTCGGTGTTCAACCGCTTCCCCTACCTGGAGCCGCTGAACCATCTGCAGGTGGAGTTGCTGCGCCGGTACCGCTCCGGCGACGACGACGAACTGGTGCAGCGCGGCATCCTGCTGACGATGAACGGATTGGCGAGCGCGTTACGTAACAGCGGGTGAGGGGCATCCATGAGCCATGTCCGACGACGCGTCCCCGGTCACCCCGGCCCGGTTGGCCCAGAACATCGTCTTCGAGCGACTCGCGCGCGTCGGGTTCGTCGTGAACGGGATCTTGCATCTGATCGTCGGCTACCTCGCCATCCGCGTCGCGTGCGGCGACGGCGGCACCGCTGATCAAACCGGTGCCCTGGCGACGTTGGCGGCCAAACCGGGCGGCCCGCTCGCGCTGTGGATCGCCACGGCCGCACTCCTGGCGATGGGCCTCTGGCGGCTTGTCGAAACCGCCCTCGGCCGATCGAGCGATCGGGAGTCGCAGCGTTCGTCGGACGCCTCCTCCCGGGCGAAGGCCCTTGGGCTGGCCGCGGTCTACCTCGCCTTCGCCTACTCCGCGTTCGGATTCGCCCGGGGCGCGGGGAGGCCCGCGGACCAACAGAATTCGAGCCTCAGCGCGCGCCTGATGGGGTCTGTGGGCGGCACCCTCGCGCTCATCGTCTGCGGCGTGGTCATCGTGGCGGTCGGTTGCTACCACGTCTACAAGGGCGCCAGCCGCAATTTCGTCGACGACCTGCAGGGCAAGTCGGGTGAGTTGGTGCGGCGGCTGGGCGTGGCGGGGTACGTCGGCAAAGGGGCCGTGATCACCCTGACCGGCGCGCTGGTGATCGTCGCCGCGTGTCGCTCAGAGCCGAAGAAGGCCACCGGGCTCGACGGCGCGCTGAAGACGCTCGGGTCTCAGCACTACGGGGCGGCGCTACTGATCTCCGCTGGTGTCGGGATCATCACCTACGGGCTGTACAGCTTCGTGATGGCCCGGTCGACGAAGATGTAGCTAGCGGTTCCGCAGTCGGTCCAGCGCCCCGCGCACGGCGTTCTCGGTCATCGACAGCGGCGTCATCATCGTCTCGCCCACCTTCACCATGCCGTCGATCCGGCCGACGATCGCCTCCACCGGCTCGACCAGGACGATCAGTCGCCTCGCCAGGTCGTCCAGCCGCGACAGCGTGCCGTCCAGGTGGTCCAGGCCGCTTTCCATGCGCTCGACCGTGGCGTTCAGGTTGGACAGGGAGGTGTTCAGCTCTTTCATCGTCGTGCTCAGGCCGTCGAGGACGTCTTCGACCTGCTCCACCGTCTTGTCGGCATTCAACGCAGCCTGGGTGAGAGTCTTGAGCCGGTTCCGCTCTTGCCCGCCGCGCACGGTTCTGTCTGCCATGACCGTCATTATCACCCGGGACAATCCGGGCCGGGGCTAGCTTGGCTTACCCGGCAGGGACGGCAGTTTGGCCGCGGCCTCCTCGTCCAGCAGCCACAGCGTCGTTTCCTGACCGATCGCCCCGGCGGCGGGCACCGAGACCGGCGGGGCGCCGCCGATCGCCGCGGCCACCGCGTCGGCCTTCGAGGCGCCGGACACCATCAGCCAGACCTCGCGCGACTGCTGAACGGCGGGCAGGGTCAAGGTGATTCGTTGGGGAGGCGGCTTGGGCGAGTCCTCGACCGGGACAACCATGCGGCTGGTTTCCAGCACGGCGGGGGTGTCCGGGAACAGGGAGTTGATGTGGCCCTCCGGGCCCATGCCCAGCAGGTGCACGTCGAAATTCGGAACCCGTTGGCCGGGGGCGGCATTGGCTGCCAGCAGCTGTTCGTAGGCCAGCGCCGCGGCCGCGAGGTCGGTGCCGAACTCGCCGTCGCTGGCCGGCATCGTGTGCACATGGCTGCACGGAATGTCGATCCGGTCCAGCAAGGCTGCGCGCGCCTGCTTGTCGTTGCGTTCGTCGTCGTCCTCGGGCACGTACCGTTCGTCACCCCAGAACAGGTGCACCTTGGGCCAGGCGATCTCGTGGCCCGCCAGGGACTCGAGCAACCCGATGCCGTTGCCGCCGCCGGTCAGCACGACGAGCGCTCGGTCACGGGCCGCCACGGCATCGCGGATGGTGCCGGCCAGTCGGTTGGCGGCGGCCTCGACCAGTGCCTGACTTTCGGGAAAAACTTCGATGATGGTGCTCACACGTACTGCACTTTCTCAATGCCTTCTAGCGCTGTCTGATAAATCTCGTCCGGGTCGAGCCGCCGCAGGTCTTCGGCGAGGCACTCGCCGGTTTCCCTGCGCGCCAAGGGGAGTAGGGCCTCCGGCTTGGCGCTGCGGCTCAGTGTCGCCGTCCTGCCCTCTTGGGGCCGGCTCAACACGATGGTCTCGCTCTTGCGGACCAGTTCCACCTTGAGCTCGCCGACCGCACGGCGCACCGGGCCGTCGATCCTGCTGGCCAGCCAGCCCGCGAGGATGTCAAGCGCGGGTTCGGCTTTCAGGCCGGACACCAGGGCCGACTCGATCGGCTCGTGCGGCGCCAGGTCGACGGCCGAGGTGAGCAGCGCACGCCAATAGGTGATGCGCGCCCACGCCAGGTCGGTGTCACCCGCGGTGTACCCGGACCGTCGGCTCCTGATCGCCGACAGCGGGTCGGTTGCGTTGGTGGCGTCCGTGATTCGCCGAATCGCCAACTTGCCCAACGGGTCTTTGGCTGGAGTCGCCGGGGCGATGTCCGGCCACCAGGCCACCACGGGAATGTCGGGAAGCAGGAACGGGGTCACGACGCTGGCGGCGTGCGAGGCAAGCGCCCCGGACAGGTTCAAGATCACCACCTCGGTGGCTCCGGTGTCCCCACCCGCGCGCAGCTGCGCGTCCAGGCGCGGCTCGTCGGCATACGGGTCGCCCCGCATGGTAACGATGATCCGGCTGGGATGCTCGTGGCTGGCGTTGTTGGCCGCCTCGAGCGACTCCTCGAGGATGGCGTCGCTGTCCGGCGCGACGATCAACGTCAGCACCCGGCCCATCGTCACGGCGCCGACCTTCTCCCGCAGTTCGTCGAGCTTCTTGTTGACCGCGGTGGTGGTGGTGTCGGGCATGTCGATAATCATCGGCGCCGTCCCCCACAAGTGGGTGGTACCCCCACCTCAGCATCACTGCGTTCTGCATCGTCGACGGCGCGGATCATCAGGGTCGCCGCCATTCGCGACCGGTCCGGCGCAGCATCTCGAACGACGACTCCGGACCCCACGTCCCCGCCTCGTAGGGCTCGGGCTTGCCGTTGGCCGCCCAGTTGTCGAGGACGGGATCCAATATTTGCCAAGCCAATTCGACCTCTTCGTTGACAGGGAACAACGACGGCTCGCCCAGCAACACATCCAGGATCAGCTGTTCGTAGGCCTCCGGCGACTCCTCGGCGAACGCCGAGCCGTAGGAGAAGTCCATGTTGACGTCGCGGACCTCCATCGCGGTGCCGGGCACCTTGGAACCGAATCGCAACGTGATGCCCTCGTCGGGCTGCACCCGGATGACCATGGCATTGGCGCCCAGCTCGTCGGTCATGGTGGCGTCGAACGGCAGGTGCGGGGCACGCTTGAAGACCAGCGCGATCTCGGTCACCCTGCGGCCCAGTCGTTTCCCGGTACGCAGGTAGAACGGCACGCCGGCCCAGCGGCGGGTGTCGACCTCCAGCGTGATCGCGGCGAACGTCTCGGTCGTGGAGTCCTTGGCGAACCCTTCCTCGTCCAGCAGACCCACGACCTTCTCGCCGCCCTGCCAGCCGCCGGCGTATTGCCCCCGGCTGGTGGTCTCGTCGAGCGGCTGGGCCAGCTGCGTCGCCGAAAGCACCTTGATCTTCTCCGTCTGCAATGCCGCCGGGTTGAAGCTGACCGGCTCCTCCATCGCGGTCAGCGCGAGCAACTGCATCAGGTGGTTCTGGATGACATCTCGGGCGGCGCCGATACCGTCGTAATAGCCGGCGCGCCCTCCCAATCCGATGTCCTCGGCCATGGTGATCTGCACGTGGTCGACGTAATGTGCGTTCCAGATCGGGTCGAACAACTGATTGGCGAACCGCAACGCCAGGATGTTGCGGACGGTCTCCTTGCCCAGATAGTGGTCGATGCGGAACACGGCCTCTTCGGGGAAGACGGCGTTGACCGCATGGTTCAGGGCCTGCGCGCTCTCCAGGTCGTGCCCGAACGGCTTCTCGATGACGACGCGGCTCCATCGATCGCCCTGCGGGCGGGCCAACCCGGACCTGTGCAGTTGGTCGCACACCACCGGAAACGACTTCGGCGGGATGGCCAGGTAGAACGCGTGGTTGCCGCCGGTGCCGCGTTCGGCGTCCAGCTTGTCCAGGGTTTCGGCCAGCCGGCTGAACGACTCGTCGTCGTCGAAAGAGCCCGGCACGAAACGGAATCCCTCGGCCAGCCGCTCCCAGTTCTCCTCCCGGAACGGCGTGCGGCAGTGCTCCTTGACGGCCTGGTAGACGACCTTGCGGAAGTCCTGCGTTTCCCAGTCCCGGCGGGCGAAGCCCACCAGGGAGAAGCTCGGCGGCAGCAGCCCGCGGTTGGCCAGGTCGTAGATGGCCGGCATCACCTTCTTGCGGGCGAGGTCACCGGTGACGCCGAAGATCACCATGCCGCAGGGGCCGGCGATCCTCGGCAGCCGCTTGTCGCGCTTGTCCCGTAAGGGGTTATGCCATGGTGCAGCGGTACGGGCGGGACTCATTTGGAGGCGGAACCCAGCTGCTTCTGCGTCTCCTCCAGCAGCTCGGTCCACGACTCCACGAACTTCTCCACGCCCTCTTTCTCCAGCACCACGAACACGTCGGTGAGGTCGATCCCGACCCCGGCCAGCTTGTCGAACACCTCTTGCGCGGCCGACGCGGTACCGGTGACCGTGTCACCGGTGATCTCGCCGTGATCGGCGACGGCGTCAATGGTCTTCTCCGGCATGGTGTTCACGGTGTTCGGCGCGACCAGCTCGGTGACGTAGAGGGTATCGGAGTAGTCGGGGTTCTTGACCCCGGTCGATGCCCACAGCGGGCGCTGCACGCGGGCCCCGTCGCCCTTGAGCGCCTCGAAGCGATCGCCGCCCTCGAACACCTCCTGGTAGGCGGCATAGGCGAGCCGGGCGTTGGCCACCCCGGCCTGGCCGCGCAGCGCGAGCGCCTCCTCGGAGCCGATCTTCTCCAGTCGCTTGTCGACCTCGGTGTCCACCCGGGACACGAAAAACGATGCCACGGAATGGATCTTGGACAGGTCGTGTCCCGCCTCGCGCGCCTTCTCCAGGCCGGCCAGGTAGGCGTCCATCACCTGGCGGTGCCGCTCGACCGAGAAGATGAGCGTGACGTTGACCGAAATCCCTTCGGCGAGAACGGCGGTGATGGCCGGAATGCCGGCCTTGGTCGCCGGGATCTTGATGTACGCGTTCGGCCGGTCGACGATCTTCCACAGCTCGACGGCCTGCGCGATGGTCTTGTCGGTCTCGGCCGCCAGGCGCGGATCCACCTCGATGGACACCCGACCGTCGACGCCGTCGGACGCTTCCCATTGTGGCCGCAGCACGTCGCACGCGCTGCGGACATCGTCGGTGGTGACGGTGCGGATGGTGGCGTCCACGTCGGCGCCCCGCTCGGCGAGCTCGGCGATCTGACCGTCGTACGTGTCGCCCTCAGCGAACGCCTTCTGGAAGATCGACGGGTTCGTGGTCACTCCGACAACGCTTTTGGTGTCGATCAGCTCCTGCAGGTTGCCCGACTGCAGCCGCTGACGCGACAGGTCATCCAGCCACACGGAAACTCCCGCGGCGCTGAGCGCGGCGAGGTTAGGGTTCTGAGTCATGTGAATCACCCTTTCTCAGTTGTCCACTACCTGTTCCGCGGCGGCCGCGACGGCTTCTGCGGTGAAACCGAATTCACGGAACAAAGTCTTGTAGTCGGCGGATTCGCCGTAGTGCTCGATCGACACGATCCGGCCGGTGTCGCCGACGAGCTTGTGCCAGGACTGTGCGACGCCGGCCTCGACGGCCACCCGGGCCGACACCGAGGGAGGCAGCACGCTGTCGCGGTAGTCCTCGGGCTGCGACTCGAACCATTCCACGCACGGCATGGACACCACTCGCGCGACAATGTCCTTGTCGGCCAACAACTTCTGCGCCTCCACCGCGAGCTGAACCTCGGATCCGGTGGCGATCAACACGACGTCGGGATCCTCGGTGCCTTCGTCGCCGAGGATGTAGCCGCCCCGGGCCACCCCGTCGGCGTTGGTGCCCTCCAGCACCGGCACGCCCTGCCGGGTCAGGATCAGCCCGACCGGGCCGCTGCCGTTGCCGCGGGCCAGGATCGTGCGCCAGGCGAAGGCGGTCTCGTTGGCGTCGGCCGGACGCACCACCGACAGCTTGGGGATGGCACGCAGCGCCGCGAGGTGCTCGATCGGCTGGTGGGTCGGGCCGTCCTCGCCGAGCCCGATCGAGTCGTGCGTCCACACGTAGATGGTGTCGATGTCCATCAGCGCGGCCAGCCGCACCGCCGGGCGCATGTAGTCGGAGAACTGCAGGAAGGTGCCGCCGTAGGCCCGGGTCGGACCGTGCAGCACGATGCCGGACAGGATCGCCCCCATCGCGTGCTCGCGCACGCCGAAATGCAGCGTGCGGCCGTACCAGTGGGCGGTGTAGTCCTTCGTCGAAATCGACGGCGGCCCAAAGGAATCAACACCCTTCATGGTGGTGTTGTTGCTGCCCGCCAGGTCGGCGGAACCGCCCCACAACTCGGGCAGTTTCGGTCCGAGCGCGGACAGCACCTCACCCGAGGCGGCGCGGGTGGCCAGTGCCTTGGACCCCGGCTCCCAATGCGGGATGTCGGCGTCCCAGCCGTCGGGCAGCTCCTCGGCGGTCAACCGGTCCAGCAGCGCCTTGCGCTCGGATTCGCGCTGCGCCCACGCGTCGAAGTCGGCCTGCCACTTCTCGTGCGCTTCCTTGCCCCGGTTCACCAGCTTGCGGGCGTGGGCGATGACCTCGTCGCGCACCTCGAACGTCTTGTTGGGGTCGAAGCCGAGGATCTCCTTGACGGCCGCGACTTCCTCGTCGCCCAGCGCCGCGCCGTGCGCCTTGCCGGTGTTCATCAGTTTTGGCGCCGGGTAGCCGATGATCGTGCGCAACTCGATGAACGACGGCCGGTCGGTGACGGCCTTGGCGTTGGCGATGGCCTCCTCGATGCCGACCACGTTCTCGCCGCCTTCGACCCGCTGCACGTGCCAGCCGTAGGCCTCGTAGCGCGCGGCGGTGTCCTCACACAGCGCGATGTTGGTGTCGTCCTCGATCGAGATCTGGTTGTGGTCATAGAAGACGATCAGGTTGCCCAGCTGCTGCACGGCCGCCAGCGACGAGGCCTCGGAGGTGACGCCCTCCTCGATGTCGCCGTCGGAGGCGATCACGTAGATGAAGTGGTCGAAGGGGCTGGCGCCCGGGGCGGCGTCGGGGTCGAACAGGCCGCGCTCGTAACGCGACGCCATCGCCATGCCCACGGCCGAGGCCAGACCCTGGCCCAGCGGGCCGGTGGTGATCTCAACGCCCTTGGTGTGCCGGAACTCCGGGTGCCCGGGCGTCTTGGATCCCCACGTGCGCAGTGACTCGATGTCGGACAGCTCCAGGCCGAACCCGCCCAGGTACAGCTGGATGTACAGCGTCAGGCTGCTGTGACCACATGACAGCACGAACCGGTCGCGGCCCAGCCAGTAGGTGTCGCTGGGGTCGTGTCGCATCGTTCGCTGGAACAGCGTGTAGGCCAGGGGAGCCAGGCTCATCGCCGTTCCGGGATGTCCGTTGCCGACCTTTTGGACCGCGTCGGCGGCCAGCACCCGGATCGTGTCGACGGCGGCCGAGTCGAGCTCGGACCAGTCGTCGGGGAGGTGCGGTTGGGTCAGCGTAGAGATCTCTTCGAGTGTGGTCACAGACTCAGTCCTAAGGGTCATCGAGCTGATCAATCCCACCCTAGTGCGGGATGGCCGGCTCTTGCAGTGCAGGTTTCGGGTACCCGCCGCCGGCTGGTGTGAAAATTACGCGGTGGCCGCCCACCCGTAACATTCAGTTCGGAAATCTGGGAGAAGTCTGGGTGAATGGACCCTGCGGGGGGGCCATCGGCGCCCCGCGGTCTACCATCGTGCGTAGTAGATGCTGCGCGCTGCTGCGACCCCAAGGAGTTATTGCGTGAGCGTTCGCGGGCGCGTCGCCCCGAGCCGAATACCGAGCCGAGTTCAAGGCACGGTGCTGGCGTATTTGGCGCTGACCAAGCCGCGGGTCATCGAACTGTTGCTGGTGACCGCGATCCCCGCCATGCTGCTCGCCCACCGCGGTGCGGTGAACCCGCTGCTGATCCTCAACACGTTGATCGGCGGGATGCTGGCCGCGGGGGGAGCCAACACGCTCAACTGCGTGGCCGACGCGGACATCGACAAGGTGATGAAGCGCACCGCGCGCCGGCCGCTGGCCCGCGCCGCGGTGCCGACACGCAACGCGTTGATCCTGGGCCTGGCGCTCACCGTGGGTTCCTTCTTCTGGCTGTGGTGGACGACGAACCTGTTGTCGGGTCTGCTGGCGCTCGCCACGATCGCCTTCTACGTGTTCGTCTACACGCTGCTGCTCAAGCGCCGCACCTCGCAGAACGTCGTGTGGGGCGGAGCGGCCGGCTGCATGCCGGTGATGATCGGCTGGTCGGCCGTCACCGGCACCATCGGCTGGCCGGCGCTGGTGATGTTCGCGGTGATCTTCTTCTGGACGCCGCCGCACACCTGGGCGCTGGCGATGCGGTACAAGGACGACTACAAGGCCGCCGGCGTCCCGATGCTGCCCGCCGTGGCGACCGAGCGTGAGGTCACCAAGCAGATCCTCATCTACACCTGGCTGACGGTGTTGTCGACGCTGGCGCTGGCCCTGGCCACCGGCTGGCTGTACGCGGCGGTCGCGGTCGCCGCCGGGGTGTGGTTCCTGGCGATGGCCCACCAGCTGTACGCCGGTGTTCGCGCCGGCGAGCCCGTCAAGCCGTTGCGGTTGTTCCTGCAATCGAACAACTATCTCGCGGTGGTCTTCTGCGCGTTGGCGGTCGACTCGGTGATCGCGCTGCCGCACCTGTTCTGACGCGCGTCCAGGCGCCCGTCGCAGCGGCGCCACGCGGGGACGGACGTTCCTCCCGCGCAGAGGCCGATGGGGCAGATGTGATCTCATCCGGGCCACTGAGGTTGCACCGAACCGCTCCAGTGGACCCGTTCAGTGGACCCGTTCAGTGGACCCGTTCAGTGGACCTTAGTCACAACCCGGCTGCCGAAGGGCTCGGATCGCGCACAAAAGGTTCTCGTCGTTTCACCCACACGCGACGATGAGACGACGAGCACATCTCCGGGTGTTCCGTCGGCTGTCAAGCCGCCGCAACGAGTTCGGGGAGGGGATTACCACAATGAAGCCGGTCACTATCGACCCGCGCTCGCACGATGCGGTGATCTTCGATCTCGACGGCTTGATCGGGCCAGGCGCCGACGACTCGGCATTGGAGTCGGCTGTTGCGCTGGCACAGAAGTTGCGGGCGGTCGGGGTCGCGACGGCCGCCTATTCCCTGGCTGCGCAGCCCGGACAGGCGATGGCAGCGGCTCGGATCGCGAAAGCGTTCACCGTCTGGTTCGACCGTGCCCCAGGAGTACCCGAAGTCCCCCCGCTGCCGGACCCGACGATTTTGTTGGCGGCCGCCCGCAAGTTGGAGGCGGCCCCGCTGCGGTCGGTGGTCGTCGACGGTGCCGATTCCGGGGTGGAAGCCGCACGCGAAGGTGGCTTCGCGTTCGTCATCGGTGTCGGGCGGGGCAGGCAAGCCGACAAGCTCGTGCGTTGCGGCGCCGACGTCGTCGTACCCGATCTCGCTTACGTCGACGTCACCACGGGTGGCAAACGCATGTCACAGCGTCCGAACGCGCTGGACTCGTACGGTCAAGTCATCGGTATTGTCGCCGGCCGGCAGCCATTCATCTGCCTGGATTACGACGGCACGTTGTCCGAGATCGTGCCGGACCCCGACACCGCCAAGCTTGTCGAGGGCGCAGCCGAGGCGCTCGCGCATCTGGCGAAGCAGTGCCCGGTCGCGATACTGTCCGGCCGGGATCTGGCGGATATCCGCGCCCGGGTCGGAGTGCCGGGAATCTGGTATGCGGGCAGCCACGGCTTCGAGTTGATCGCACCCGACGGCAGCCACCACCAATACGAGGCGGCGGGCGCCGCGGCCGGCGCGCTCGAGAACGCCGCGGACGACCTTCGCGGCGAACTGAGCCGGATCCCGGGAGCGCGCCTCGAACACAAGCGGTTCGCAATCGCGGTGCACTATCGCAACGTCGCACCCGACCGCGTGGCCGAGGTGGTCGCGGCGGTACGCCGGCGAGGTCTGCGGCCTGGCTTGAGGTTGACGACCGGTCGCAAGGTCGTCGAGTTGCGGCCGGATATCGGCTGGGACAAGGGCACCGCCCTCACCTGGATCCGCGATCGCATCTTTGACACGGAACGGGTGCTGCCTATTTATATCGGTGGTGACACTACCGATGAGGATGCGTTCGATGCAGTTCGCTTCAGCGGCATCGGGATACTAATCCGGCACGACGAAGATGGCGACCGGCCGACCGCTGCCAGCTTTACGCTGAGAAGCCCCACCGAAGTCCGCGAGTTCGTCCAGCGCGGCAGCAGATGGCTGGCATATGAGCGCGAAACGCACAGTCGTGCTTGGACTCTCACGTTCGAGGGTTATGACCCGCCCAGCGAAAAGCTGCGCGAAGCGCTGTGCACAGTCGGTAATGGTTACTTCGCCACCCGCGGGGCCGCGCCGGAATCGAGGGCCGGGCAGATTCATTACCCGGGAACGTACGCGGGTGGCGTGTACAACCGGCTTGACGACCTGATCAGCGGAACCCGGGCAGAACACGAAAGCCTGGTGAATCTGCCCAACTGGCTTCCGCTCACCTTTCGCATCAACGACGGCGACTGGTTCGACGTCGACGAGGTGAAATTGCTGTCCTACCGACAAACCCTTGACCTTCGTAGCGCGGTGCTGAAGCGCGAACTGCGTTTCCGCGACGGGGCCGGCCGCACTACCTCAGTGATACAGCAGCGGTTCGTAGCGATGCACGTCGTACACGTGGCCGCGATGGAAACCACGATCGTGGCCGAGGACTGGTCGGGCACTATCGAATTCCGGTCGACGATCGACGGGAACGTCCGCAATTCGGGGGTGGAGCGTTATCGAGACTTGGCCAGCAATCACCTGCAGGGACTGGAAAAGGGTGTGCTGTCGGAAAACTCGGTGCTGATGACCGTCGAGACCACCCAATCGAAGATCCCGGTCGCGCTGGCCGTGCGGACCAGCATCTGGCACGGTGACGCGCCGGCGCCCGCAACCTATCGGCTACTCGACGAAGAATTCGAGATCGGCCATCAGATCTTCACCGACCTGCGAGAGGGTCAGACGCTGACCGTGGAGAAGGTCGTCGTCCTGGTGACCGGGCGTGATGTTGCCACCTCCCATCCGGCCACCGGCGCCGAACGCAGGCTCGGCCGCCAGCCGCGATACGCCGGGATATGTGACGCCCACAAGACCGCCTGGGCGCATCTGTGGGAACGCCTGTCCTTTGAATTCGGCGACCACGCCGAGCACTTGCGCGTCCTGCGCCTACACCTGCTGCACCTGCTGCAGACGGTGTCATACAACAGCGAGGAACTCGACGTTGGGGTTCCAGCCCGCGGGCTGCATGGCGAGGCATACCGCGGGCACATTTTCTGGGACGAGCTGTTCATCTTCCAGGTACTGAACCTCAGAGTGCCCACGGTCACCCGATCGCTGCTGCGCTACCGATATCGCCGCCTGATGGAGGCGCGCCGCCTCGCCAAGCTGGCCGGTTACCGTGGCGCGATGTACCCGTGGCAGTCCGGCAGCGATGGGCGCGAGGAAAGCCCGGAGCGACACCTGAACCCGCGGTCCGGCCGGTGGCTGCCCGATCCCAGTCATCGCGCGCACCACATCGGCGTCGCCGTCGCCTACAACGTGTGGCAGTTCTACCAAGCCACCGGCGATCTGGCGTACCTGATCGACTACGGGACCGAGATGCTCGCCGAGATAGCCCGGTTCTGGGTGAGCAGGGCCACTTACGACTCCGACCGAGATCGGTACAGCATCAAAGGGGTCATCGGACCCGACGAATTCCATGCAGGCTACCCGGACCGGCCGTATGAGGGGGTAGACAACAACGCGTATACGAACGTGATGGCGGCCTGGGTGATCCTGCGGGCTATCGACGCGCTCGAGCTGATGCCGCTGCCCAACCGGTTGGATTTGCGCGAGAAGCTGGAACTGACCGACGACGAGCTGACCCAGTGGGACCACGTCAGCCGGCGAATGTTCGTCCCGTTCCACGACGGCATCATCAGCCAGTTCGAAGGATATGAGGAACTGGCGGAACTGGATTGGGATGCCTACCGGCAGCGCTACGGCAACATTCAGCGCCTCGACCGCATTCTTGAAGCCGAGGATGACGACGTCAACCGATACCAAGCGTCCAAGCAGGCCGACGCGCTGATGCTGCTCTACCTGCTGTCATCGGACGAACTGCGTGAGCTGCTAAGCCGGCTCGGCTACCACCTGGCCCCCGCCAAGATCCCCGAGATGGTGGACTACTACCTGGCCCGCACCTCAGACGGGTCGACATTGAGTGCGGTCGTCCACGCATGGGTGCTGGCCCGGGCCAATCGCGATCGCGCGCTGGAGTTCTTCCAAAAAGCGCTCGCATCCGATATCTCCGACATCCAGGGCGGCACCACTTCCGAAGGTGTTCACCTGGCCGCGATGGCCGGCAGCGTCGACTTCGTGCAGCGGTGCTTCACCGGTCTGGAGATCCGTAGTAATCGCATCGTACTGTCTCCGCAATGGCCGGAATACCTTGGGCCACTAGGCTTTCCAATTCATTACCGAGGCAGCCACCTGCACGTGCGGGTCAGCGGTAAGGGTGCGGAGATCAGCGTCGACCCGCGCGATGTCCCACCGGTCGAAGTCGAGTGCCGCGGACGAGTGGAACGGTTGATGCCGGGCAGCGTCGTTCGATTCACCTGAATGCCTATGGCACCAGCACGACCGAGCCCATGGTCTTGCGGCCCTGCAGGTCCTGATGGGCGCGCGTGGCTTCCGCGAGCGGATAGCGCCCGCCGACTTCGACGGTGATGGCCCCGCCGGCGATCGCGTCGAACAATTCCTCGGCCCGCCAGCTGAATTCCTGGCCGGTGCGGATGAAGTGCGCCAGCGACGGCCGGGTCAGGAACACCGAGCCCGCGGCGTTGAGGCGCTGCGGGTCGAATGGCGGAACGGGCCCGCTGGCCGCTCCGAACAGCGCCAGCGTCCCCCGCACCGCCAGGCTGGCCAGGCTGGCGTCGAACGTCGTGGCGCCCACGCCGTCGTACACGGCCTCGACGCCGGCCCCGTCGGTGAGCTCGCGAATCTGCCGGCCGAACTCTTCCGCGTCCTCGGGGTAGGACAGCACCTCGTCGGCGCCGGCCCGCCTGGACAGCCGCGCCTTCTCCGGCGTGGATACCGTCGTGATGACCCGAGCGCCGAGCAGATGAGCCCACTGCGTCAGGATCAACCCGACCCCGCCCGCGCCGGCGTGCACCAGAACTGTGTCGCCGGCCTGCACGGGATAGACCGAGTGCAGCAGGTAGTGCGCGGTCAGGCCCTTCAGCAGCACCGACGCCGCCACGTCGGAACTCACCTCGTCCGGCACGTGTGCAGTCGAAAACGCCGGGGCCGTGGCGTACTCGGCGTAACCCCCGGACGCCGACGCGCTGACCACCCGGTCACCGATGCTGAAGCCGTCCGCGCCGTCACCGATCGCGGCGACGGTGCCGCACAGCTCCGAACCGAGGATGAACGGCAGCTCGCGCGGGTACTGGCCCGAGCGGAAGTAGGTGTCTATGTAGTTGACGCCGATGGCCTCGGCCTTGATCAGCACCTCGCCGGGACCGGGCGCCGGTTCTGGCGCGTCGACGTAGCGCAGCACCTCGGGGCCGCCGGTTTCGCTGACTTCGATTGCGTGCATGTGCTTATCATGCCCGGGCCATGAAACTCGCCCGCCCGGACATCTTCCATCCCCGCATCGTGCTGGCGGGGCCCGGCGACGATCCCGAGGACGCCGGCCTGGTCCCCGCGCTGCGCGCCCGCGGACTCCACGCCCGCCGGCTGGAGTGGGACGACCCCGATACCCTGCGCGCCGACCTGGTCATCCTGCGCGCGACCGCGGCGGAGCAACGGCTCGACGACTTCCTGACCTGGACACGGCGGGTGCGCCACCTGCTCAACCCGCCCGACGCGGTCGCCTGGAACCTCGATGAGCGGTATCTGCGCGACCTCGAGAACGACGGGGTCCCGACCCGGCCGGGCGGGACGGCGCAGGCGGCGCTGATCTTCTTGGGCGGCAAGCAGTCACACGCCTGGCCGGTAGACCCGGAGTTCGAATCGTGGGACCTCGGCTACGCCGCGCTCGCCTCGGCCGCCGACCGGTCCGGGATCGATCCGCGCGAGCTGTTGTACGCGCGCGCCGACGTGAGCGGTGAAGCGCTGGTGCGGCTTGACCTCGTCGCGCCGTCGCTGGGCTGGCAGCACGTGGACGCCGCCACCCGCGAGCGCGCCGAGCACGACTTCGCGCTCGCCGTGGAGTCAGCCTGCGAGCGGCTCGGGCTCGGCCCGCTCTCGCGACCGTTCCCGCATGGAGGCCCATAGCGCCGCGGTCGCTGCGGTACACGCCGCGGCACCGGCCACGTGCAGCGCGACCAGGGCGGCGGGCACCCCGGTGAAGTACTGGGCCGTGCCGACGGCGGCCTGCGCGCACACCAGCGCGAGCAGCACGATCAGCCGCCGCAGGATCGGCCGCGCGGCGTGCACGGCCAGCAGCCCGAAGCCGAGCCCGACCAGCAGGGCGAGGTAGGCGACCAGCAGCGAGGAATGCGCGTGCACCAGGGTGTCGACCGCGATCTCGAGCCGGGGCACAGTCCGGGTGGGGCTGCGGTCGCCCGCGTGCGGGCCGGCGGCCGTCACCAGCGTGCCGGTGACCAGCACCACCGCCAGATCCACGCCGATCAGCGCCGTCAGCCCGCGCAGCTGCACGGGCACCCGCCGCTGCGGCACCCCGTCGTCGGGCTCGCCGATCTTGACATAGAGCAACACCGACAGCCACACCATCGTCATCGAGGTCAACAGGTGGATGGCCACCGTCCACCACAGCAGCCCGGTGCGCACGGTGATGCCGCCGATCACCGCCTGCACCACCGTCGACACCGGCATCAGCCACGCATAGATCAGGACTTCCCGGCGTCGCCGGGCCCGGGTCACGGCGAGCACGGCCAGCGCCGCCGCGACGACCACCGCGAAGGTGATCATGCGGTTGCCGAACTCGACCGCCTGGTGGATGCGCGGCACCTCGGCGTGCGCGACCGGGGTGAAGCTGCCCGGAAAGCACTGCGGCCAGGTGGGACAACCTAACCCCGACGCGGTGACGCGGACTATCGCCCCGGTGACGGCGATGCCGCCCTGCGTCAGGATGACGGCCGCGGCGACGAGGCGCTGGACGCGCACACTCGGGTTGGGGAGCAGGTCCACCAACCGCATCAGCGTTCGTCCGAGCATGGCCCGATGGTAGGCCAACGAAAACTACGTCCTGTAGTAAGGCCTGGCGCCGCCGAGATTGCCTTGGTGGCCGTGCCCGCGGCGCCATCCGCGACCGTGGCGGCAATCTCGCCGAGCGCCGCGCGTCAGGTGAACCGGAACCAGCGGCGCGCGGCCAGCGCGGCGAGCGCGCCCCACACCGCCAGGACCACGACGCCGAACCAGTCCACCGACAGCGCCATCGCCTGCGACAGCGCCTCGGTGAGCGCGCCGGAGGGAGTGAGTCGGGCCGCCCACTTGACCCCGGTCGGGATCATCCCGCTCTCCACGGTCAGGGCGCCGAGGCCGGCGAAGACGAACCACAACAGGTTGGCGACGGCGAGCACGATCTCGGCGCGCAGTGTGCCGCCGAGTAGCAGCCCGAGGGCGGCGAAACCCGCGGTGCCCAGCGCGATGACCGCCGCGCCCAACGCCAGCGCGGCCGGGGCGGGCCGCCAACCCAGCGCAAAGCCGATGGCGCCCAACAGGATTGCCTGCAGGAAGACCACGGTGACCACGGCCAGCGACTTGCCGGCGATGATGCCCCAGACCGGCAGCGGCGTCGCCCCCAGCCGTTTGAGCGCGCCGTAGCGGCGGTCGAACGCGACGGCGATGGCCTGCCCGGTGAACGCGGTCGAGATCACCGCGAGGGCCATGATGGCCGGGACAAAGGTGGCGGCGCGGTTGTGGCCGAAGGAGCCGAACGGCAGCAGCGTCAACCCGACCAGCAGTGTGATCGGGATGAACATGGTCAGCAGCAGCTGCTCCCCGTTGCGCAGCAGCAGCTTGAGCTCCAGGCCGAATTGCGCGGCCAGCATGCGCGGCACGGCGCTCGGCCGCGGGTCGGGGGCGAAGGTCCCCGCGGGAAAGACGTTCGATTGCATCATTGCCGCAACTTCCTGCCGGTGAGGTCGAGGAACACGTCCTCGAGGCTGCGTTGCTCGACGCGCATGTCGGTGGCCAGCACGTCGATCCGCGCGCACCACGCCGTCACGGTCGCCAGCACCTGCGGGTCGACCGGGCCCTCGACCAGGTACTCGCCCGGCGTCACCTCACTGGCCCGGTAGTCCTCCGGCAGGGCGGCGGTCAGCAGCGACAGGTCGAGCCGGGGCGGCGCGGTGAACCGCAGCTCGTCCTTGGCGCCGCTGCGCATCAATTCGGCCGGTGTGCCGGCGGCCACCGTCGCGCCGTGGTCGATGATGACGATCCGGTCGGCGAGTTCCTCGGCCTCCTTGAGCTGATGGGTGGTCAGCAGCACCGTCACGCCGTCGCGGCGCAGCGCGTCGATCAGTTCCCAGACCAGCAGCCGGGCGTGCGCGTCCATGCCCGCGGTCGGCTCGTCGAGGAAGACCAGCTCGGGCCGGCCGACCAGCGCGCAGGCCAGCGCGAGCCGTTGCTGCTGCCCGCCGGACAGCCGTCGGTAGGTGGTGCGGGCGGCGTCGGTGAGGCCGAGGGTGTCCAGCAGCCACGCCGGGTCCAGCGGGTCGGCGGCGTAGGAGGCGACCAGCTCGAGCATTTCGCCGGCGCGCGCCGCGGGGTAACCGCCGCCGCCCTGCAACATCACGCCCATCCGTGGGCGCAGGCGGGCGTTGTCGGCGATCGGGTCCAGTCCGAGCACCTCGATGGTGCCGGCGTCCGGGCGCACGAAGCCCTCGCACATTTCGACCGTCGTGGTCTTGCCGGCCCCGTTGGGGCCCAGCAGGGCGAGCACTTCGGCGGCGTGCACCTCGAGGTCGAGATCGGCGACGGCCGTGGTGGATCCGTAGTGCTTGCTCACCCCGCGCAGTCGCACGACTGTTTCAGGAACGTCCGAGCTCACGTGGAATCAGCGTAGGCGTCGGGCACCGCCTGGGAGCGAGGGGTGGCCCGGGGGGCCTGTTCCGGGACGGGCTCGACGGGCTCCGGCGGCGTTTCGACGTCCTCGGTCGGCAGCCGCCGCCACGGCAGCCGGGTGTAGGTCAGCGCGATGAGCGCCGCCACGATGACGGTGCTGGCCAGGGTGGCGTCGACGATCTGGAACAGCGCGAAGCGGTCCCCGTTGGCCGTGGGGCCGAAGATGCCGACGACGAGGGTGATGACGATTACTGCGGTCCGAAACCCGCTGCGGGTCGCCCAGGCGGCCAGCGGGATGATCGCCCACAGCAGGTACCAGGGCTGCACGACGGGAAACAGCAGCACGGTGACGCCCAGCGCCACGCCCAGGCCACCGATCGGGTGCAACCGGCCGCGGAAGACCGCCACCAGCAACCAGCCCACCATCACCGTGATGATCAACACACCGATAAAGCGGGTAAGCCCCAGCACCGCGGTGGTGTGATCGCCGAGCCCCAGCAGGATCCCCACCTGCCCGGTGCCCAGGGCCAGCAGCGTCGGCGGCGACAACCAGCTGCGCACCACGTTGGCCGTGCCGAGGGTGTAGATCCAGCCGAACCCGAGCCCGCTGGCCCGGCCGACGACCGCCATCACCGCCAGCGACAACGCCGTCATCGCGCCGCCCGCGAGCAGCAACGCCCGCAGGTTGCCCCCGCAGCGGAAGGCCAGCGCCATCGTGACGAACCCGAGCGCCAGCAGCGACGGCAGCTTCACCTGCGACGACAGGATGATCAGCACTGCGCCGGCCATCAGCATGCCCAGCGGTTCCCAGTCGGGGCCGGGCCGACAGGAGGCCGGGAACAGCCGCGGCGAGTCGATACCGCGCAGCGCGAACTCGGCCCCGGCCAGCATCAGCCCGAGCATCAGCGCCTCGTTGTGCACGCCGGCGACCAGATGCATGAGCAGCAGCGGGTTGGCCGCGCCCAGCCACAGCGCGCTCACCTCGGCTACGCCGCAGCGCCGGGCCAGCCGCGGGGTGGCCCACACGATCAGTCCGACGCCGATCAGCTCGACCAGCCGGTGACACAGCACGGCGGCGACGATGTTCTCCCCGGTGATCGCGGAGATGCCGCGCCCGATCCACAGGAAGAGCGGCCCGTAGGGCGCCGGCGTCTCGCGCCACAGGGTGGGGACCGAGAGGGTGAAGACGTGGGACAGGCCGAGCCCCGACGCCGGGCCCACCCGATACGGGTCGAGCCCTTCCAAGGAGATCTGGCTCTGGGCCAGGTAGGAGTAGACGTCCTTGCTGTACATCGGCGGCGCGATGAGTAGCGGCAGCATCCACAGCAGCAGGGTGCGGTCCAGGTCGCCGCGCGACATCCTCCTGCTGCCCAGCGCGAACCGGCCGAGCATCAGCCAGGCCAGCGCCATCATGACCGCGCCGGTGGTCGTCATCGTCAACGACACCGTCTGGATGCGCGACGGCAGGTTGAGCAGCCGTACCCCGAACGTGGGGTCCTGCACGACGGGCCGGGCTCCCGCGCCCAGCGCGCCGATGGCCATCAGGACGGTGCCGGTGGCGCCGAACAGGCGGGTGCGCTGCAGGGCGGTGAGCTCGGTATCGTTCAGCGGCGTGCCCACCGCCTGCTCGTCGCCATGCAGGCTGGCGATCGATGAGCTCAGCGCGTGGTGGCGGGCTGCCATCCGTGCAGCTTAGCTGTCGGGGGCTCCCCGCCCGCCGGCTCGCCGTCGCCATCGCGTCGGTGCTGTGCCTGACGGCTCCCACCTGGATGCCGGCGGGGCCGGCCCGCGGCGACCACGGTGACGAGTCCTACCGCTTTTCCTGCACCTGGAGCTCATTGACGGCGGATTTCGCCGGCCGCGACGCGCTGCCGCAAACCGACGACCCGCCGGCCCAGTGGTACCGCACCGATGCCGAGGGCCAATACGTGAACCGGGGATGGGGACCGCGCGCAAAAGCCCTGCCGCCGCCGGGCATTCCGCAGGACGCGCGGTGCGATCCGGCCACCTGGAAGCGGGAACGGATCCTCGCGGTGGCGATGCGCTACATCTACGCGCCCGGCAATTCGCTGGGGCTGCAATACCGCCACCATCACATCCCCGGCTGGGAGCCACCGGACTCGACGTATGCCGGTGTGTCCGAAGAGAATCCCGATGCCGATGCACCACCCGGGCTGACGGCATGGGGTCCCGGACGAGGTCTGGACTGTTCGAATTTCACCGCTTGGGTCTACAACTACGGTCTGGGCATCAAGTTCGGCGGCAATGTCCACCAACAAGCCGACGGCACCGCCGGTCCGATGGGCCGGCGCATCCCGACGGAGGGACCGTTTCAGCTTGGGGATTTGATCTTCTTGCACCCCAACGGAAATGCCGGCGAGGCCTCGCACGTGGTCATTTACGTCGACGACGGTCACATCATCGACAGCCGGGTCAGCGCCCAGAACCTCATCGGAGTCCAGGTCCGCGACCGGGTCGGCTGGTACCGGGACGCCGTAATCGTCGTGTGGCGGCCGATCGGCTGAGACCAGTCCACGGCGGATCGGGATTGCTCACGCGTAGCCTCTCGTTCGTGGCGATTCGCGACCATGGTGACCCCGGGGACGCGCCCTCGGTGCCGCCACCCCTGTGCCCGCCGACCAACAACGCCCGCCCGTCTGCAGCGGAGCAGGCCCGCACCATCGCCGCCGCCGCCAACGCCGCCACGCTGGCCACGTTGACCGTCGACGGCGACCCGTGGGCGTCGTTGGTGGCCTATGGACTGCTGGACGGGATGCCCGTGCTCTGCGTCTCGAGCCTGGCCGAACACGGCCGCAACCTCACGCGAGACCCGAGGGCCAGCCTGTCGATCGTGGCGGCGAACGACGACACCGACCCGCTGGCCGGCAGCCGGATCACGCTGGCCGGGCTGGTCGCGGAGCCCACGGGTTTGCAGCACGACGACGCCAGGGCGGCGTACCTGGCGGCGGTCCCCGCTGCCCGGCACTACCTGGACTTCAGCGACTTCAGCCTGTGGGTGCTACGGGTTCAGCGGGTGCGGTGGGTGGGCGGGTACGGCCGGATGGACTCGGCCACCGGCGATCAGTACGCCGCCGCTGCTGCGGATCCGGTTGCGCAGGCGACCGCCAGGGCAATCGCGCATCTCAACGCCGACCATGCCGACGCCTTAGCTGCCATGGCCCGGATCTTCGGCGGCTACCCCGACACGGACACCGCATTGTGTACCGGTGTCGACCGCTACGGTCTGGACCTGCGGGTGCGCACCCCCCGCGGCGTGGCCTACGCCCGGGTCGGGTTTCCCGCAAGGCTGGATGCCGCCGACGAATTGCGTTCGGCTACAGCGGGATTAGCCCGTGCCGCGGCTTTGGCCATAGCCAAAGGGGGCGCGCAGCAAAGCGTCTGATCCGCAACGCGCCCCCGTTCCCGGCTACTTCTGTTCGCCGTCAGCCTTGCTCAGCGCCCGGTCCGCGGTCGCGACCAGCCTGCGGTTGAACTGATACTGGGCGGCGACAAGCTTGTCGGCCAGTTCGATGGCGGCGTCGACAATTCTGGTGCGCAGCGGTTGCACCGCATCCGGGATTGCCTCGTCAAGGGTCTTGTGGAACGCCCGAAGCGCCTCAGCCGCGGCGTGCTGGCCGGCTTTGGCCGATTCGCGAACCTCGTCGAGCAGGTCGGTCGAACGCGAAGCGACGGACGTCGATTCAGTCGTGTTAGGCATGCCAGTTCCTTCCTGGGGTTGTTTCCTTCACTACGTCGCCGACGCTATTCGGCGCGGCGGCCCGCGTACTACGGGCGAAGGTCCCATCGTTGGTGCCAATGGTCTTCCGCCGTGGGCGTAGTGTGACCAGCGCAACTGCCGCTCAGGGCACCCTTGGTAGACCGATGCCCGGAATTGCGTCACACTGGTGTTGTGAAAATCCAGACCGGCCTCGACGACGCCGCCGTGGGTGCGGCGGCCGCCGCGGCGCGGGACGGTCACACCCGGCGCGCCATCGTGCGCCTGCTGGTGGAGTCCGGATCGATCACCGCCGGTGAGATCGGCGATCGGCTCGGGCTGGCAGCCGCCGGCGTGCGGCGCCACCTCGACGCCCTGATCGAGGCGGGCGACGCCGAGTCGGTGCCCGCCGCGGCCTGGCAGCAGGCGGGGCGCGGGCGCCCCGCCAAGCGTTTCCGGCTGACGGCGGCGGGCCGCGCCAAGCTCGAGCATGCCTACGACGACCTGGCGGTGGCGGCCATGCGGCAGCTGCGCGAGATCGGCGGGGAGGATGCCGTCCGCACGTTCGCCCGGCGGCGTATCGACGCGATCCTGGGCGGCGTGCCGGCCGCCGGCAGCGACGACGACGCCGAAGTCGAGGCCGCCGCCGAGCGCGTGGCCGGCGCGCTCACCAAGGCGGGTTACGTCGCCACCACGGCACATGTCGGCGGCCCGATCCACGGCGTGCAGATCTGCCAGCACCACTGCCCGGTGTCGCACGTCGCCGAAGAATTTCCGGAGCTGTGCGAAGCCGAGCAGCAGGCCATGGCCGAGGTGCTCGGGACCCACGTGCAGCGGTTGGCGACCATCGTCAACGGGAACTGCGCCTGCACCACCCACGTGCCGCTGACTGTTCCTACTTCGAAGGCGCCCAGCCCGCGCCGGACCGACACCACGACCATCGAAGGAGCGTCGTTATGACCCTCACGTCCGAGGCCCAGGAGGCCATCAAGACGGCAGACGGGCCGTTGACCCAGGAGCAGGCCATCGCCTCGCTGGGCCGCTACGGCTACGGCTGGGCGGACTCGGACGTCGCGGGGGCCAGCGCGCAGCGCGGGCTGTCCGAGGCGGTGGTCCGCGACATCTCGGGGAAGAAGAACGAACCCGACTGGATGCTGCAGACGCGGCTGAAGGCGCTGCGCATCTTCGACCGCAAGCCGATGCCGACGTGGGGCTCCAACCTGGAGGGCATCGACTTCGACAACATCAAGTACTTCGTGCGGTCCACCGAGAAGCAGGCCGCCTCTTGGGAGGACCTGCCCGAGGACATCCGGAACACCTACGACAGGCTGGGCATCCCGGAGGCCGAGAAGCAGCGCCTGGTCGCCGGGGTCGCGGCGCAGTACGAGTCCGAGGTGGTCTACCACCAGATCCGCGAGGACCTGGAATCCCAGGGCGTCATCTTCGTCGACACCGACACGGGTCTGCGGGAACACGCCGAGCTCTTCCGGCAGTACTTCGGCACCGTCATCCCGGCAGGGGACAACAAGTTCTCCGCCCTGAACACCGCGGTGTGGAGCGGTGGTTCGTTCATCTACGTCCCGCCTGGCGTGCACGTCGACATCCCGCTGCAGGCCTACTTCCGGATCAACACCGAGAACATGGGCCAGTTCGAGCGGACGCTGATCATCGTCGACGAAAACGCCTACGTGCATTACGTCGAGGGCTGCACCGCGCCCATCTACACGTCGGACTCGCTGCACTCGGCGGTGGTGGAGATCATCGTCAAGCCCGGTGGCCGTTGCCGTTACACGACGATCCAGAACTGGTCGAACAACGTCTACAACCTGGTCACCAAGCGGGCCCGCGCCGAGGCCGGCGCCACCATGGAGTGGGTCGACGGCAACATCGGGTCCAAGGTGACCATGAAGTACCCCGCGGTCTGGATGACCGGGGAGCACGCCAAGGGTGAGGTGCTGTCGGTCGCCTTCGCCGGCGAGGGCCAGCACCAGGACGCCGGCGCCAAGATGCTGCACCTGGCGCCCAACACATCGAGCAACATCGTCTCCAAGTCGGTGGCCCGAGGCGGCGGCCGCACCTCCTACCGCGGCCTGGTGCAGGTGAACAAGGGCGCGCACGGCTCCCGCTCCAGCGTGAAATGCGATGCGCTGCTGGTCGATACGATCAGCCGCAGCGACACCTATCCCTACGTCGACATCCGCGAGGACGACGTGACGATGGGCCACGAGGCCACCGTGTCGAAGGTCAGCGACAACCAGCTGTTCTACCTGATGAGCCGCGGGCTGACCGAGGACGAGGCGATGGCGATGGTGGTGCGCGGCTTCGTCGAGCCGATCGCCAAGGAACTGCCCATGGAGTACGCGCTGGAGCTCAACCGGCTCATCGAGTTGCAGATGGAGGGCGCGGTCGGATGACCCGCGCCGTCGACGATGCAGAGCGTAGCGATGAGGAGGAGCGGCGCACAGTGACAAGTGCTGCTGCTGCCCTGAACAAGGGTGAGTTGTTCGCGTCCTTCGACGTGGACGCCTTCGAGGTACCCAGCGGGCGCGACGAGATCTGGCGGTTCACCCCGCTGCGGCGGCTGCGCGGACTGCACGACGGCTCGGCTCAGGCCACCGGTAAGGCGCAGATCAGCGTCAGCGAACAGCCCGGTGTGCAGGTCGAGACCGTCCGCCGCGGTGACGAGCGGCTGGGCCGCGGTGGTGTGCCCACCGATCGGGTTGCCGCGCAAGCGTTTTCGTCGTTCAATTCCGCGACGCTGGTGAGCGTCGGGCGGAACACGCAGATCGCCGAGCCGGTCAACATCACGGTGACGGGCCCCGGGGAGGGGGCGGTGGCCTACGGGCACCTGCAGGTCGGCCTCGCCGAACTCGGCGAGGCGGTCGTGGTGATCGACCACCGGGGGAGCGGAACCTACGCCGACAACGTCGAATTCATCGTCGGCGACGCCGCCCGGCTCACCGTGGTGTGGGTCGCGGACTGGGCCGACGACATGGTGCACGTGAGCGCGCACCACGCCAGGCTGGGCAAGGACGCGGTGCTGCGGCACGTCGCCGTGACCTTGGGCGGCGAGGTGGTGCGGATGTCGGCCAACGTGCGGTACGCCGCCCCGGGCGGGGACGCGGAGCTGCTGGGGTTGTACTTCGCCGACGACGGGCAGCACCTGGAATCACGGCTGCTGGTCGACCACGCGCAGCCCAACTGCAAGTCCAACGTGCTCTACAAGGGTGCGCTGCAGGGGGATCCGTCGTCGCAGCGGCCCGACGCGCACACCGTCTGGGTGGGTGACGTGCTGATCCGCGCCGAGGCCACCGACACCGAGACCTTCGAGGTGAACCGCAACTTGGTGCTCACCGACGGGGCGCGCGCCGACTCGGTGCCCAACCTGGAGATCGAGACCGGCGAGATCGTCGGCGCCGGACACGCCAGTGCCACCGGGCGTTTCGACGACGAGCAACTGTTCTACCTGCGGGCCCGCGGCATCCCCGAAGACCAGGCGCGGCGGCTGGTGGTGCGCGGCTTCTTCGGGGAGATCATCTCCAAGATCGCCGTGCCCGACATCCGGGAACGCCTGACCGCCGCCATCGAACACGAACTGGAAATCACGGAGAAGACAACGGCATAATGACGACTTTGGAAATCAAGGACCTGCACGTCAGCGTCGAAGACCCCAACGCCCCCGAGGGAAGCCGCGAGATCCCCATCCTCAACGGCGTCAACCTGACCGTCAAATCCGGTGAGACGCACGCGGTGATGGGACCGAACGGGTCCGGCAAGTCCACGCTGTCCTACGCGATCGCGGGCCACCCGAAGTATCGGGTGACGTCCGGGTCGATCACGCTCGACGGCCAGAACGTGCTGGACATGAGCGTCGACGAGCGCGCCCGCGCCGGCCTGTTCCTGGCCATGCAGTATCCCGTCGAGGTGCCGGGTGTCTCCATGTCGAACTTCCTGCGCAGCGCGGCGACCGCCGTCCGCGGCGAGCCGCCGAAACTGCGGCACTGGGTCAAGGAGGTCAAGGCCGCCATGGCCGACCTCGACATCGACCCGGCGTTCGCCGAACGCAGTGTCAACGAAGGGTTTTCCGGCGGCGAGAAGAAGCGCCACGAGATCCTGCAGCTGGGGCTGCTCAAGCCCAAGATCGCCATCCTCGACGAGACAGATTCCGGCCTGGACGTCGACGCGCTGCGGGTGGTCAGCGAAGGTGTCAACCGCTACGCCGAGGCCGAGCACGGCGGCATCCTGTTGATCACCCACTACACCCGGATCCTGCGCTACATCCGCCCGCAGTTCGTGCACGTGTTCGTCGGGGGCCGGATCGTCGAATCCGGCGGTCCGGAGCTGGCCGACGAACTCGAGGAGAACGGCTACGTGCGCTTCACCGAAGCGGCGGCGGCCGCAGGGGCGTAACCATGGCGGGGACAGCACTGGACGTCGACGCCATCCGCGCTGACTTTCCGATCTTGAAGCGCGTGATGCGCGGCGGAAAGCCGTTGGCGTACCTGGATTCCGGCGCGACGTCGCAGCGACCGCTGCAGGTGCTCGACGCCGAACGGGAGTTCCTGATCACGTCCAACGGTGCGGTGCACCGTGGGGCGCATCAGCTGATGGAGGAGGCGACCGACGCTTACGAGCAGGGCCGCGCCGACATCGCGGCGTTCGTCGGCGCCGGTGCCGACGAGCTGGTGTTCACCCGCAACGCCACCGAGGCGCTCAACCTGGCGTCATACGTGCTGGGGGACAACAGGTTCGGTCGCGCCGTCGGCGAGGGTGACGTCATCGTCACCACCGAGCTCGAGCACCACGCCAACATCGTCCCGTGGCAAGAGCTGGCCCGCCGCAGCGGCGCCACGCTGCGCTGGTACGGGGTAACCGACGACGGGCGCATCGACCTGGACTCGCTGGAACTCGACGAGCGCGTGAAAGTCGTTGCCTTCAGCCACCACTCGAACGTGACGGGCGCGGTGGCGCCGGTGGCCGAACTGGTTGGCCGCGCCCGGGCGGTGGGGGCGGTGACGGTGCTGGACGCCTGCCAGTCGGTGCCGCACCAGCCTGTGGACCTGCACGCGCTCGACGTCGACTTCGCCGCGTTCTCCGGGCACAAGATGCTGGCCCCCAACGGGGTCGGCGTGCTCTATGCCCGCCGCGAGGTGCTGTCGGAGCTGCCGCCCTTCCTCACCGGCGGGTCGATGATCGAGACGGTGACCATGGAGGCGTCCACCTACGCGCCGGCACCGCAACGGTTCGAGGCCGGCACGCCGATGACCTCTCAGGTGGTCGGGTTGGGTGCTGCCGCAAGGTATCTGGGCGATATCGGGATGGACGCGGTCGAGGCGCACGAGCGAGAGTTGGTCGCCGCAGCCATCGACGGGCTCTCGCGCATCGACGGCGTGCGGATCGTCGGGCCGACCACGATGGAGGACCGGGGCTCGCCCGTCTCGTTCATCGTGGACGGCGTGCACGCGCACGACGTCGGGCAGGTGCTCGACGACGACGGCGTCGCGGTGCGGGTGGGGCATCACTGCGCGATGCCGCTGCACCGCCGGTTCGGGCTGGCGGCGACCGCCCGGGCGTCGTTCGCCGTGTACAACACCGCCGACGAGGTCGAGCGTCTGGTGGCCGGCGTGCGACGCGCGCTCGAATTCTTTGGGAGAGAATGACGGTGCGCCTCGAGCAGATGTATCAGGACGTGATCCTGGACCATTACAAGCATCCGCAGCACCGCGGTCTGCGGGAGCCGTTCGGCGCGCAGGTCCATCACGTCAACCCGGTCTGCGGTGACGAGGTGACCCTGCGGGTCGCGCTGTCGGACGACGGTCAGCGCGTCGCGGACGTCTCCTATGACGGTCAGGGCTGCTCGATCAGCCAGGCGGCCACCTCGGTGCTGACCCAGCAGGTGATTGGGCAGACCGTGCGCGAGGCGCTCGACACCGTCGCCGCATTCACCGAGATGGTGTCCTCGCGCGGCACCATCGAGGGCGACGAGGACGTCCTCGGTGACGGCATCGCGTTCGCCGGGGTGGCTAAATACCCGGCCCGGGTGAAATGCGCGCTGCTGGGCTGGATGGCGTTCAAGGATGCGTTGGCCCAGGCGTGCGCGGACAGGGGCGCGGACTTCGAGGAGGAGAACGATGAGCGAGACCGCCGCACCGGGTGACGAATTTCTTGCCGACCTCGAGGAGGCGATGCGCGACGTCGTCGACCCCGAATTGGGCATCAACGTCGTCGATCTCGGTTTGGTCTACGGCCTCAACGTGGAGGAGGGCGACGAGGGAACCGTCGCCCTGCTCGACATGACGCTGACCTCGGCGGCCTGCCCGCTGACCGACGTCATCGAGGACCAGTCCCGCAGCGCGCTCGTCAGCAGCGGGCTGGTCGACGATCTGCGGATCAACTGGGTGTGGAATCCGCCCTGGGGTCCGGACAAGATCACCGAGGACGGACGCGAACAGCTGCGCGCCCTCGGTTTCACCGTCTGAACGCTGCCCCGGGCCCCCAGCGCCGCGCTTGCGATCGCCGCTAGAGGTGGAAGGGCAGGTGGGGCAGGTGCAGGTGGTGGTGCGGGCGTCCCATCGGCGGGCACGTTTGCAGGCTGATGGTCGTCGCCTGCAGCGCCCCACCGTCGTTCGTTCCCTGAGCACCCATGCACGTGCCGTTCGTTATCGCCTGGGTGTTGCTGATCGTCTGCTTCTTGTAGGACGTCGCGTCGGTGACCGTCACCGTGGTGGGGCCGCCCGGCCCAATCCCGTTGACGGCAATCGTGTTTCCCGACACCGATGCGACCGTGCCATAGAAGCCGGCGGGCGGCGGGCACGTGCCGTCGATGGGCGCCGTGATCATGACGGTCTGCGCGGTGACGCCGCCGGCGGGTGAACTTTGCGGGGTGGCTCGCACGTTGACACAGCTACCCGGAGTGACATCTGGGAGCTTGGCCGGGGCAACCTGGAAGACGGGTGTCGCAGGGGCAAAGTCCACCGTCGCCGAACCGCTGCGCGTTCGGAGCTGAATCTTGTCGCCGGCCACCGACTGAACCATGCCCTCGACGTAGTCTTTGCCCACCGGTGGGGGCGCCGGGGGTGGCGCCGCGCTCGGCGGCGCCGCGCTGGGCGGGGCCGCGGCCGCCGCCGTCGGTTTGGCGGTATTGCCGGTAGACGTGTCACTCGATCGGCACATGGCGACGCCCAGCAGGACCACCGCGACGACGGCGATGAGCGCGAGCCGCGCCAGACGCGGCTTGACCGTGACAGCCATCGGCGCTCCGATCGTGATAAGGACAGATTCGACCCGGGGTACCCGTTCGAAGCGAGATATCACCCGACCGTAACCGAGATCACGGGTGGGGAGTTGTCTTCGCGACCGCGTGATGTCGTCGTAGGTGGATCCGATGATCATCGTCTCCGATGAATCAATTCGCGTGCTGGGACGCAAAAAGCCCAGCACTCCGCGGTGTTCGACCGGCGAATGCGGTCAACGCGAGCGCGCGCTGTTCAGTGGTGGCCACCGGACCACTCGGGCGAACGTCTTTCCGGCCACACCGATCACCCGGGTGAATGAGCAGTCGGGGTGATGACTACTCACCCCGACGTGCGTCACGCTCACTGATGAGCAGACCGGGTTCACCGGGGCTGCGACGCAAATCACAGGAGAGCCACGACGTGCCCATCGACTTTAACGCTCAGAGGGTACCGCCGATGCCCAACGGGGACGGTGAAGATCCGCCGACGTCAGTCCACTGCGCCCACGCGGCGGGGTTCGAGCGTCAACTGATTGATCGGGCCGCTATCACGAGTTCGCCGGGTCGGATTCGACGAGATGAGTGTCCGCGCGGCGCGGTCGATGCTCCAGTTGCCAACGCAAGCAGCAGTCCGCTGGTGCGTAACCCGGTTGCCTTTCCCCGCGCCATCGAACATCTTGATTTCTGTCCCGAATGCCAGATCGCATTCTTGGACAACGGGTTTCGGTGTAAACAGCCGGCCGCGGCCTATATCGAATTTCACATGGTCGGCTACTGCAAGCGCTTTGACTGTGACGAGGCCGGCAATGCGTGCGGTTTCGTGTGCGCCGGCCATCTCGACGCGTTGGAGTACACGGCCGAGTGCACCGTGCGAGAGCTACGACCTGCGGCGCCGGTGCGATGGCTGTCCCGCCGCATCGCTCGATGCCCGACCTGCGAACGGTCGATCGTGTTCGTCTCTGACATTCTGCAAGTTGTGGTGATGCTCTAGAAACCCCGACGCTGGAGCCGAACCCGAAAAGCTAAGGCTATTAGCACTATTCATTGTGTAATCAAGAATCATACGAAGGAGAATTTCATGAGGGCGATACGTCTGCACACGGACGGGCTGCGACTTGAAGAGATTGCCCAACCCGAGCCCGGGCCGGACGAGGTGCTTGTGCGCGTCCATGCCGCGGCGATCACGCGGGATGAGCTGACCTGGTCGACCGATCGGTTGCCGGCGATCCCCTCCTATGAGCTGTGCGGTGTCGTCGAATCGACCGGCGAGGAGGTGATCGCGCTGACGCCGTTCGACCACGACGGCGTCGCCGCCGAGTTGGCCGCCGTGCCGCAATCCCTGCTCGCCCCAAAGCCGTCCGCACTAAGCCGCGAACAAGCGGCGGCGCTACCGATGCCCGGACTGACCGCGTGGCAGGCGCTGGTCGTCCACGGCAAGGTCACGGCCGGCCAGCGGGTGCTGATCACGGGCGTGCATGGCGGAGTCGGACACATCGCCGCTCAACTCGCACGGCACCTCGGAGCGGTTCTGGTCGACGAAGGAGAGGACTGCGACCTCCTCTTCGACACCACCGGCGGTGAGGCACTTGCTCGTAGCGCAGAGCGCGCCGGGCGCATCGTGACGATCGCGGCGGAGACGCCGGGCGCGCAGTACTTCGTGGTGGAGCCGAACGGAGCCCAGCTCGCGGCGCTTCCAGAGCTGCACCCACAGGTCGACACGGTCTTTCCGCTGGACGAGTTCGGAGAGGCTTTTGCTCGCACCGCACAGCGCGGGAAGAAGGGGAAGGTTGTGCTTCGCGTCGCTGAGACATAGGCCGCCCGGCCGGACGGGTGATTTCCGTGGCCGGCCCACCGCCGGCGGCGCCGATGTGGGCCGATTACGAGCAGCCGTCGCGGTTCGTGGGCGTCGACGTGCAGGGGGAAGCGCGAAAGGCGCTGGGGTGGAGCAGCTTCCAGTCCGGCCGGACGTAATGGCAGGTGTAGCCGGACGGGTACCGCGCCAGGTAGTCCTGATGCTCGGGCTCGGCCTCCCAGAATTCAACCGCCGGACTTACCTCCGTGACCACCTTGCCCGGCCACAATCCCGACTTCTCGACATCAGCGATCGTGTCGTGCGCGATCTGCTTCTGCTCGTCGTCCAGATAGAAGATCGCTGAGCGGTAGCTGGTGCCGACGTCGTTGCCCTGGCGGTTCTCGGTGGTCGGGTCGTGGATCTGGAAGAAAAACTCCAGCAGCGCCCGATAGTCGGTCTTGTCGGGGTCATAGGTGATCTCGACCGCCTCGGCGTGGCCGGGATGGTTGCGGTAGGTGGGGTGTGCGTTCTGGCCACCGGTGTAGCCGACTCGAGTCGACACCACCCCGGGCTGCCTGCGGATCAGATCCTGCATTCCCCAAAAGCATCCGCCCGCCAGAACCGCCATCTTCCCGCGGTTTGTCATGAGCGGTGCTCGCTCACAATTGTCCCATCGCGCACCGCCGGATCCGCGCTCGTGAACAGACTCAGGTATTTCCCGTAACCTTCGGCTTCGAGGTTGTCGCGGTGAATGAAGCGCAGCGACGCCGAGTTGATGCAGTAGCGCAGCCCGCCCGCCTCCTGTGGGCCGTCGGGGAACACATGACCAAGGTGGCTGTCGCCGTGCGCGGACCGCACCTCGACGCGTTCCATGAAGTGGCTTCGGTCGCGCTTTTCGATGACGCTGTCGGTGTCGAGGGGCTGGGTGAAACTGGGCCAGCCGGTGCCGCTGTCGAACTTGTCGACCGACGCGAAGAGTGGCTCACCGGATACGACGTCGACGTATATGCCCGGTTCCTTGTTCGCCCAGTACTCGCCGGAGAATGGGCGCTCGGTGCCGTTCTCCTGGGTGACGTGGTACTGCTCGGGACTCAACGCGTCGACCGCGGCCGGGTTCTTGCTGTACTGGTGGGACACGATTACTCCTTATTGAGTGCGCGGCCGGTTGTCGGGCGCGCCAGAATGTTTCGGGACGACGTCCTGCCGGGCGTTCCGTCCAGTTAGTTGCGCCCGGCCATGACGCCGCCGTCGACGTTGAGAATCGCACCGGTGACCCAAGTGGCCTGGTCGGAAAGCAGATAAACGATGGCGTTGGCCACGTCGGCGGGGGTGCCGACTCGCCCTAGCGGGTGCAGCGGCGCGAACGTCTCCAGAGTGGCGTCGATCTGATCCTTCGGGATGAACCCTTCGTACAGCGGGGTTTTGACGACCGCCGGTGCCACCGCGTTGACGCGGATGTTGTGCCCGGCGAGCTCGATGGCCAGATTGTGAGTGAGCGCATGCAGCCCGGCCTTTTGCATCGAGTAACCAGAAGACGGGGTCAGGCCGATGGCCTGGTGTGCCCACATGCTGCCGATGTTGACGATGGCCCCGCCCTCGCCGCGGGCGATCATGCCCGCAACGACGGTCTGCGTCAGGAAGAACAGGGCGTAGTTGAGCTCCATGTAGGAGTCATAGGCCAGCGCGTCGTAGTCGAGAAACGGCTTGGGGATGAAGAATCCGGCCGCGTTGACCAACAGCGTCGCATCGCTGTGCTGCTCGGAAAGCTCGCGCTGCACATCGGCGACCGTGGCACGGTCGGTCAGCTCGGCGGCGATGCCCCAGGCCCGGCCACCTCGGCTCGTCAGCTGGGCCACGGTGTCATCGACACGGTCTTTCGACAGTCCGACGATCACCGCGCTGCCGCCGTGGTCGACGACGTCGAGGGCGACCTGTCGACCCATGCCGGCACTCCCACCGACAACAATGACCTTCTTGTCCTCAAAATGCATGCTCGGCCCCTTTCCTGGCTCTGCTTGACGGCTCCGATTGGGCCGGTTCTCTTTTGATCCGGTGCGAGACACGCGATGCTGTGAACCGTGACGCCGCACCAGCGGACGCAATCCCGCTCCGATTTCTCGTATCGAGGCTCCGGTCAGTGCGGGTGAGCTGTCATCACCCCAACCAGCTATTCACCCGGGTGATCGGAGAGGGGTGGCCGTCCTGGCATCCCTACAGATTGATGGCCTTCCCGGTCAGGGCGTGGAAGCACTCCTGCAGCCCTTCACCGAGTGTGGGATGGGTGTGGACGTTGCGTGCCAGCTCGGTGGCGGTGAGGTCCCACAGCTGCGCCAGCGTCAACTCGGGGAGGAGTTCACTGACCTCGCTGCCCACCAGATGCGCTCCTAGGAGCTCGCCGCGCGCATCGTCGGCAACCATTTTGATGAAACCGCCACGTTCACCCAGCCCGTGGGCCTTGGCGCTGGCCTGCATGGGAAACATGGCGACCCGAACGCGGTGACCAGCGGCGCGGGCTTGCTGTTCGGTGTATCCGAAGCTGGCGACTTGCGGCTGGCGGAACGTCACTCGCGGCATCATCCGGTAGTCCAGCGGCATCGTCTCGACGCCGGCGATGGTCTCGGCGGCGACCACGCCCTGCGCGGAAGCAACATGGGCCAGTTGAACTTTCGCGGTGACATCACCGACGGCATAGATATGCGGCGCGGACGTTCGCGTGTAGTCGTCGATATCGATAGCGCCACCAGTAGCGAGCCGTACCCCTGCGGCGTCCAGACCGATTCCTTCGACGTTGGGACGAAACCCGATGCAGATGAATGCCCGCGTAGCCTGCGCGGTGGCGGATTTTCCGTCAGCGCCGGTGTGGCTGACGACGACGTGTTCACCATGGTCGATCACTTTGTCCACCCGGGCGGAGGTGTGAATCGCGATCCCGCGGCGTCGGTAGTGCCGCTGAAGTTCTCGTGAAACATCGGCATCTTCGTTAGGAAGAACACGGTCGGCGAATTCCAGGATCTCGACGTGTACACCGTAACTGTGCAGGATATAGGCGAATTCCATCCCGATGCCGCCGCCGCCGATGACCACGATCGAATCGGGCAGATCGGCGCGGAGAATTTGTTGTTCGTAGGTGACGATGTTGTCGCTGAGAGCGACCCCCGGCAGCATGCGTACCCGCGATCCTGTCGCGACGACGGCGTGATCGAAGGTCACCACTCTGGTGCCGCCCTCACGTAGCTCGATGTGAAGGCTGTGGGGACCGATGAAACGGCCACGCCCGTCGATTTCAGCGATGTTGTTCTTGCGCATCAGGAAGTGCACGCCGCGAACCCGGGCCCCGGCAACTTCCCGGCTGCGGGACACGGCACGGGCGTAGTCGAGACTAATGTCGCCGGAGATGCCGAATGTGGCGGCCTGGTGGGTGACGATGGAGGCGATTTCCGCGTTGCGCAGCAGCGCCTTCGAGGGAACACACCCGGTGTTGAGGCACACCCCGCCCCAATAGCGTTCCTCAACAATCCCGACCGTCATGCCCAGCTGGGCGGCGCGGATGGCCGCCACGTACCCGCCGGAACCTGCGCCGAGGACGAGGAGGTCGTAATGACCGCCGGCCGGCGCGGTCATCCTGCCTCCTGTTCTGACGCGCGGCCTGACGCCGGCCTCCTCGTCGCACGCAACTTCATCAGCGCGAAGTGCCAGTTCGATCCGGGGACCCCGCCTGTTCGCGGGTCGCGCCGATGGCGTCGACCAGCAGCCACAGCGCTAAGCCGATGAGCGCGATGTCTTTCATCAAGAATTCCCCGTCGGCCGACAGAACGGGAAAGCCACCAGCAGACGCCTCACCGACGCCGGGCGTCGTGATCATGAAACTCAGCGTGATCACGAAGAACATAGAGGCTGATATGCCCCCCACCACAGCAGCTTTTGGGAACCAGGGCTTGGCCGCCAGCAGTGCTGCAGTTACCAACTCTACTAATCCGTTCAAGCGGCCGAAGGTGTCGATGGACATGAGTTCGTAGACCCAGCCCAAGAACGGGCTATTGGACACCCAATGCGAAATGCCTTGCGACTCATATGACGTGAATTTCATGGCGCCGAACCAGGCCAGGACGACGACCAGACCGTACCGCGCGATGAGTGGCGCGATGACGGTCGCTCGAGACTTTCCCCGCCAAGCACTCATCATGGCAGTGGCCTCATTCTGTGACATGTGATCTCCGTTCCGTGTGTCGCGCATACCGCGTCGTGGCCGCCAGGCTCGTATCGCCTTCATCGGCGATAAAGTTGGCTACTCGGTGCCTGAGGCGGCTCGGTTCAGCGACCACTATCTCTGCGCAGGAATGAGTTGTCCTCATCCCAGCGGACAATCCACCCGGGTGAGAGCCGCATAGGTCGATGAGCTGCGTAGCTTCTCGGACTTGGCGCGACACCAACGGGCCGCTGTCATCGCGCGCACGCCGGCGCCGGTAGGTCTAGGTCGGCCTTCGTCAGGCGGTAGACCTGCAGCGTGAGGTTGTAGTACTTGTCGGTCTCGCCAACCCATTCCATACCCACCCGCCGGGCGGTAGCCACACCACGGCGATTCCCTGGTCGCACGACCGCAAAGACCTCACTGACACCGAGGTTTTCGAACGCCTGATGGGCAACCGCATGACCGGCTTCGGCGCCGTACCCGTAACCCCAGGCCGTTGGCAAGAGCTGCCACCCGATTTCCAGATCGGTCCCACCCGGCGGCAGCGGAAGCAGGGCGACCCCACCGATCACAAGTCCGGAGCATTTGTCGCTGATCGCCCAGCGGCCCAACGGCAGCCCCGTCGGGTCGCTTTCGACGATCCAAGTTTCCAGGACGCGCCGCATTTCGATCCCATCGCCGATGGGGGACAAGGCCGGACACAGCCAACGTGCTACTTCCGGCGCACCATATACGGCAGATGCGGCGAGTTCGTCATCGAGTTTCCATGGCCGCAACAGCAGCCGGGCTGTCCCGATGTGGCGCGTGTCGGCGTCCCATTCGACGTGACAATGCTCAATCATCCCGACTCCCGGCCTCGAGCTGCTGCAGGCGAATTACGTCGAGCATCATCCGCAATTGCGGCTCCTCTGGGCTACCGGCGTAGCCATTCAGCCAGCGGCTCAGCTTCCAAAGGATCGCCTCCGGCAACGTCATCCGGGTCACCAGCAGGACGGTGATGATGCGCTTGATCACGAGATAGCCTTCCCCACAGCCCAACTCGACGAAAACTACCGTGCGCTCATAGTCGGTCAGACACGACTTCACCGCATCGACCAGTGACCACGCCATGTCCTCGTCGGAGATATGCGCTGAGTCTGTCGTGGGGCGCGATTGCGCCGGCGAACAGCGACTCGCGAGGTTCAGCGTCATCAACGGCCATGACCTCTTTTCCTCCAGGCCGGTAAGCATGTCGTGGTTCCCTTCCGGGGCTCGACGGGTGCGTGATCCGTTCGGCACAAGTCGCGCGGCTCCGTTTGATATGAGACTGCGGCCGCGCGGGGTGAATCGTCATCGCCCAAACCGCGGTTCACCCGGGTGATTAACGGAACGGGTCCCGGCGCACGATGATTCGTGACCGGCAACCCTGGCGGGCGTCGCAGGCGAATTACAGCAGGCCGAGTTCCCGCGCCCGGCTGACCGCCGCGCCGCGGCGGTCGACCCGAAGTTTGCGGTACACGGCCCGCTGATGGGTCTTGACTGTATTGAGCGAGACGAACAGCCGCTCACCGATCTCGCGCCGCGATAATCGGGTGGCGAGCAGGCGAAGAACCTCAAGTTCCTTGGGGGTCAACTCCTCAACGACGACGCACCCCTGGGTGAGCGAAGTCACCGCGACGCCCGCATGGTGCTCGGCCGACGCGAGGAGCGACGCGGCGGCCTCAGCCTCCGCGCTGCCGCGCACCAGGGTGTCGGCCTCATCAAGGATGGCCTTCGCGGCCTGGTGGTCGCCGAGTTGCTCGTAGATCTTCGCCCTGACCGACAGCGCCTTCGCCACCTCGAGGATCGCTCCACCTTGGCGCGCCGACATGACGGCCATGTCGGCGGGCGCCACCGCTGCACCCGCGTCGCCGCGCATACAAAGGACTTCCGCCGTGGCCAGCGACACCATCACGTCCACAAAGTGTTCCGCATCCGCCAGGCCACGGGAACTGCCGGAAGCGCGGCGGATCTGACGTTCGGCGTCTGCCAGTTGGCCACGCTCTGCCGAGATCAGCGCCAGATGGCCCAACGCGTGGCTGCGGGCGCGACGATCACCCACCTTTTCGGCCAGCTCCACGGCCCGGCGGAAGGCCGCTTGCGCCTCCTGGGTGCTGCCCGAAACGTACAGTGCGGAGCCATAAATGCAGTAGGCGATGGGTCGGCCCAGCGGCGCTTCGCCGAGATCGAGGGTGGTCGCCCGGCGAGCCGTCTCGAGCGCGGCGGTGACGTCACCCGTCTTGTACGAGTGAACGGCGCGCAAGACGACGGCTCGAGCGCTGATGGCGTGGCCGTCCGTCATGTCACCCGCCGATCCCGTCTCGGCTGCCTCGATCCACACAGCGGCGTCGTCGAGTCGACCAACGCTTAGGGCAATCCAGGCGCGGGCCGCGCTCAGCCGCGGATCCTGGCGGACCGCCTCCTCGGAAAGCAGATCGAGCATGCCGGTTACCGTCGACGCGCCACCCCCGTTGAACTCGTCGACCCAGTCCGCGGCGATCAGATCGGCACTGCGCGCGATGTCACCAGCGGCGACCAGGTGGCGCACCGCCTCATCGATGAGGCCTTCGGCCTCGAACCAATCCGCGGCTCGTCGATGCAGATCAGCGACGAGATCGAGCTCGGTGCGGCGCAACTCGGTGCGCAGCAACTCGCCGAACAGGTGGTGATAGCGATACCAGTGACGCGACATGTCAAGCGGCACCACAAACAGGTTTTCGCGCTCGATACGCTCCAAAACCGAGGCTGAGCCAGACGTTTGCAGCACCGCGTCGCACAGCGGACCGCTGAGTCGTCCTAATACCGAGGTACGTAGCAAGAAGCTCCGCACTTGCGGGGCCTGACCGTCGAGCACCTCGGCCATCAAGTAGTCGACGATATGTCGGTTATCGCCTGCAAACGTAGCGATGAACGCCGACGCATCGGCACGCCCGGCAAGTGAGAGGGCGGCAAGGTAAAGGCCGGCTGCCCAGCCCTCGGTGCGCTGGTGCAACAGCTGAACATCTGCCTTAGGCAAGTCGAGCCCGAGGATGTCGTTGAGCAGATGGTCCGCCTCACCGGCCCCGAAACGTAAATCCTCGGTTCGCACCTCTGCAAGATCGCCGCTGGCCCTCAGTCGGGCCAAAGGCAACAACGGGTCCGATCGGCTGGCCAACACCAGGTGGAGATTCGCCGGCATCCGGCTGACGACGAATGTCAGCTGCTCGTGAACCGTTCGATTCACCACCAGGTGGTAGTCATCAAGAATGAGCACGATGGGGCTGGCGATCGTGTCCAGATCATTCAGCAGAGTGGGCAGAACGACCTGCACGGGGTCAGCGCCCATCGCTAGGAGTTCGACCGCGCGAATCCCCACCCCGGGACTGATCTGCTGCAGCGCGGCGACCACGTACATCCAAAACCACACCGGGTCGTTGTCGGAGGAATCAAGTGAAAGCCAGCTGAACCGCTCGTCCTCGGCCGCACCGAGGGCCCACTGGGCCAACAATGTCGTCTTGCCCCACCCGGCCGGCGCACTCAGCAGCGTCAACTTGCGGCGACGTCCCGCCGACAAAGCGTCGAGCAGGGCGGCCCGGTGAACGAGCTGGCTCCCGATGGCCGGTACATGCAGCTTGGTGGCGAGCAGAACTGCCCGCGCGGCGGCTTCCCCAACGCCGTTGTCGCTGCGGCCATCTGAGACGGTCATCGGCAAACTCCCAGAACTCCGCGGATGAATTGAGCCGAGCGTCCGGACGTCAACACTCGGCGTTGACACATCCTGGGTGGGTGCCGGCCTCCCCGTTTCCCTGTTCTTCTCTGCGGGATCGGGTGGGCTTGTTCTGCGCGGCGATCGCGGCGAAGCTATTGAATCAGAGGCGTTGTCGGTGATTACCTCCGGTCCACGTCCGCTTGGGCTGGCGGACCCACGGCCCGGCAACGGTTCGAGGATTTGCTCGCGAGCCGCGCTCACGCTGTGCACCTTCACTGCGTCCCTCCGCTCACGCATCGATCGATCGGATTCGCCGGCCCATCACGAAGTCCGGCGCAGAAAGGTGACGCCTCGACATGAGCACGCTTTCTCGTGCTCATGGGCGTCGGGACACCAACACGTACCCACTGATACCGAAGACCACGGGCAGCATCATCAACATTCCCAACAGCGTGCTGGTCATCGTTCTCTCGATCCCCCCATGCCGTCGCTCTCGGTTGCCAATTCCTGGCTGGAACGGCGGCGGTCGCGACGGGTTCTGGGCTCGATGACTACGTTGGCAGCCCGGCGCCGCCGACACCATCGGCCAGCGGATGATGTTTAGGGCCGGGTCGGTGTATGCCTAGCGACCTTGATATCTCACGGGTTGGTCAATCCGAGCGACGCATGAACTGCGTCAGTTGAGCGCGCGAGGTGATGCCGAGTTTGGCAAAGGCGTTGTGTAGATGCGTTTTCACCGTGTGCGGGGAGAGGTGCAGTTGCTGGGCGACGGAGCGGTTGGTGGCGCCGTCGGCGATCAGGTTAATGACTTTGAGTTCGGAGTCGGTGAGGCTGTCCCAGCCCGTTTTCGCCCGCGGGTGCGCGACGATGCGCCGTTCTATGCCCAACCGGCGCAGCGCGCGGCCGACGCGCCGGGCATCGGCTATCGCTTCGCACGCGATGTAGGTGTCGAATGCCGCGTTCAGCTGGTCGAGCGCCTCGGCGTTGCGCTGCGCGCGACTCAGTTCGGCCCCGGCGTCCTCGGCGGCGCTGGCGTAGAGAAGCGGCCGCGTCGACCGGCGAAGCGACTCCGCGGCTACCACCAAAGCCCGCGCGTCACGTTCGATTATCCCGCGGGCATACCCGGCCACCGCGGAGAACAGCGGCACTGCCGGCCGCTCACGCTCAAGTACCTCGACTGCCTGCAAGACTCGAGCGCGCAAGCCGGCATCGCCGGCGGCCGAGGCCACTCGCGCACCCAAGACCAGCCGAATCAATGCGTGGGGGAAAAGCGGTGTCCCCAAAAGGATTACATCGCCGAGCCAGCGCATCGCGTCGTGAACGTCGTCGCGCTGCCACGCCGCCCGCGTGAGCACGTACGCGGATCCTCGCCGTATGCCGGGGGAGCCAGCAGAGTGGGCATCGCGAGCATCATTGGCCATCCGCTGCAACAAGTCCCGGTCGTCGGTGTGCGCCGCCACCTCGGCGAGAACCACCGTGCGAAGTACGTCCTGCTCGGTCGCGCCTGTCGGCTGCGGGGGCGGCAAGGACTCCGTCGCGTCGCGAGCGGCCGACAGCCGGCCCGCAGCGAGGTGGACGAGCCCACTGAAGACGGCCCAGCTGGCCAGGGCCATCTCGTTGCCCTCGCGGCTGGCCTGCTCGATGCCGTCGGCCACCTGGGCGGTCGCGTCGTCCAACCGGCCGACCACCGCCAGCAGGTTCGCGTTGTACATTCCGGCGTAGGCATGGGCTAACGCCGTATCGTTCGTGTAGGCGAGACGGCAGAGCCCCTGGAAGCGGTCCAGTGCGCGGGCCGTGAACCCCTCACCCGCATCGAGCAAAGCGATGGTGACGTCGGCCATGATCTGGGCCTCGAGGTCGCCAGTTGCTGCCGCGGCCGCGGCAGCCTCGTCGGCGGCTGCGCGCCGCTTCCCGCCTTCGTCGAAGACCAGGTTGTACGCCAGCCACGCCTGCAGCCGTGCCCTGGTGACGTCGCTGATGCCGCTCAACTCGAGCGCCCGCCGATTCTCCTCGACCCGCCGCTGGTCGGTGTGCTTAGTCTGCACCGGCAGCCGGAGACGAATCTCGGCCTCGATTTCGGGCGACCCTGCCTCCGAGAGCGCCACGTCGGCCAATTCTTCGGCCTCGCGGTAGCGACTGGCCCGGTTGAGCCACCCCACCGTCTCGCCGACCAGGGATCCGCGGTCCGCGTCGTCGGCCGGTAACAGCTCCAACGCGCGCTTGGTCAAGTCCGCGGCCGCGCTCGCGTCGCCGCGACCCACCGATTGCGCGGCTTGGCGCAGTGCGTCGATTGCCTCCCGGTCTCCCGGTTCGGCGCTGCGTGCCAGTTGGGTGGCCACCTCGGCCGGCGCCGCGCCCATCCCCAGCATGACCGACGCGGACTGGCGCTCCATCGCCCGCCGCAACGACTGTGGCAATGACTGCCGAGTTGCCTCGCGCAGCAAGTCGTGCCGGAACCTCAACCGCTCGCCGTCTTCGACGAAAAGATCCGCCCGCACCGCCTCTTCCAACGCTGACAGCAACGACGCCGGCGACCGTTCCAGCATCGCGGCCAACAGCTCCACCGAAAACCGGTCCGGCAGCACCGCGGCCACCCGCACCGCCTCCGAAGCAGTATCGGAGAGCAGGTCCAGTCGCTGCTGGATGCCGACGGCCAGGCGCCGCGGCAGCCCCTGTCCGGTGGCCACCGCCTGCCCGCCGCTGATGTTCAGTCGGTTTTCCTCGCCCAGTCCTCCGACCAGCTCGCTGACCAGAAACGGATTTCCGTGCGCCTTGGCGGCCAGATTCAGCAGCGAGACATCGGCTTTGGCGCGCACGGCGTCTTGGACCATGTCGGCGACAGCCTCCGGGGTCATGGCGCCCAATCGCAAGACTGTCGCGTTTGCGCGTTGCAGCACCGACAAGGTCTCTTGCGCCGCGGGCCCGCCGGCCCCGGTACGGGCAGTCAAGACCCATAACACCGCCACATCCGGCCGCGCGGTGGCCAGCGACCGCAGCGCCAACAGCGTGCCGTTGTCAGCCCAGTGAATGTCCTCCAGCACAATCGCCAGCGGGGTTTGTGTCGCGGCCGCCTGAATGGCGTCGGCCAGGTCGTGCACAACCCAGTAGCGCAGATCGGCCGAGCCGCCTAGCTGCCGCAACGCGTGGGCGTCGCCTACCGGCGGGTCCGCGTTGAGCGTTGCCATGAACAGCGAGAAAAACGGCACCGTCTGCTGGTACTCGAATGCCTCCCCGAACAAGGTGCGTACTTCGCGCTTGTCGGCCAGCACCAACACCTCGGTCAGCAACCGACTCTTTCCGATGCCGGGCGGCCCTTCGATGACCAGCAGGCCCCCGTGCCCCTGAGCGACGGCCGCGATCAGGGCGCCAACCAGCTTCAGCTCGTCTTCGCGCCCCCGAATCGGCGGGATGACCATTCGCTGACCGCCGACATCGGAAAGGCCAGCTGGAACCTCCACCGGGTGTCCTGTTCGCGCTTTACCGACTGCCACTGAAGTGGACTTATTCTAGCCCGCCGTCGGCAGCCGTTCGATTTGCTCTCGATCAGTCAGCATCGTGGATGAGCTGCGCCAATTGGCCGCGTGACGTGATGCCGAGTTTGGCGAAGGCGTTGTGGAGGTGTGTTTTCACGGTGTTAGGGGAGAGGTGCAGTTGCTGGGCGACGGAGCGGTTGGTGGCGCCGTCGGCGATCAGGTTGATGACTTTGAGTTCGGAGTCGGTGAGGCTGTCCCAGCCGGTTTTTGCCCGCGGTTGGGCGACGATGCGCCGTTGTATGCCTAATCGTCGGAGTGCGCGGCCGACCCGGCGGGCATCGGCTATCGCTTCGCACTCGACGTAGGTGTCGAAAGCGGCGTTCAGCTGGTCGAGCGCCTCGTCGTTGCGCTGCTTGCGACCGAGCTCGGCGCCGGCGTCCTCGGCGGCGCTGGCGTAGAGAAGCGGTCGCGCCGACGAGCGAAGCGACTGCGCCGCAGCCACCAATGCCCGCGCGTCACGTTCGAGAATCCCCCGAACATGTTGGGCGACTGCGGAAAACAACGGCACCGTTGGCCGCTCGCGTTCGAGCACTTCAACGGCATCCAGGAGACGCGCTCGCAGGCCGGCATCACCGGCGGCTGACGCCACGCGCGCGGTCAAAGTCAGCTGATCCAAAACGGTTGGCAAGAACGGTGTCATGAGTAGCGGGATATCGTCGCCGAGCCAGCGAAGCGCTTCATGAGCGTCGTCGCGCTGCCACGCCGCCAGCCCCAGCGCGCACGCCGCCCCTCGACGTACCGAAGGCGAACCGTTCGAGTATGCGTCGCGTGCCTCACTCATCGTCTCGAGCAACAACGTTCGGTCGTCGGTGCGCGCCGCTACTTCCGTCAGGGTGAACATGCGCATCGCGTTGACGAAGGTCGACCCCGGCCGTTCCGGCTTCGGCAACACTTCGGTGGTGGCGCGGGCAGCCAACAGTCGGCCCGCAGCCACCTGCACGACTCCCGACATCAAAGCCCAAATGTAAAGCGCCATCCCGTCCTGTTCTTTCTGGGATGTTTCTGTGCTACTTGCGACTAGCACCGCCGCCTCTTGCACCCGACCGACCACGGCGAGCAGGTTGGCAAGGTGGCATACGGCCAGGTTGTGAGTAGTCATATCGCCCGCGGCGGTCAGGTCTTGAAGTTCGTCAACACGCTGGAGACCCCGGCTGGCGTACCCGTTTGCGCAGTCGAGGTACGCAAGCGCTATTCGGGACAGAACGCTTGCCTCGCGGTCGCCGGTCGCCGCCGCGCCGGCCACCGCTTGGTCGGCTGCCGCGCTGTCGTGTGCACGCTGGCCGTACATGGTGAGGTTGTACGCCAGCCAGGCCTGATGTCGCGCCCGGGTGACTTCGCTGAGATGGGGCAACTGAAGCGCTCGACGGTTCACTTCAATGTGTCCAGCGGTCGTATCCGTGATGGCCGTCCGGAGCCGCAGCCGAATTTTGGCCTCTTCCTCGGGCGGCAGAGCGTCGGACATGTTGGTGCTGGCCAACCGTTTCGCATCCTCGTAGCGGGTGGCCCGATTGAGCAGCACGATCGTTTCCGTCACAAGTGCCCCACGTCCCGGGTCTTCGGCAGGCTGGAGTTCCAACGCGCGCTTGCTCAAATCCGCCGCAACGCTCGGATCGCTACTGGCTACGGCGTGTGCGGCTTGGCGCAGTGCCGCAATCGCTGCGTGATCGCCCGCCTCGGCGCTGCGGGCAAGCTGGGTTGCGACCTCCTCGGGTGCCGCCCCCATGTCCAGCATCACGGTTGCCGATTGCCGCTCCATCGCTCGGCGCAGCGACTGGGGTAAAGATTGCCGTGTCGCTTCGCGCAGCAAGTCGTGACGAAACCTCAGCTGATCACCGTCTTCGATGAGTAAGTCGGCACGGACAGCCTCTTCTACCGCCGATATCAGGGCAGTGGGTCGGCGTTCCAGCATCGCGGCGAGCACCCGGGCCGAGAACCGGTCCGGCAGCATGGCGGCTACCTGCACGACCTGCCTCGCAGCGCCGGAGAGCTGATGGAGTCGTTGCTGCATGGTATGGCTGAGTCGTCGCGGCAACGAGTCACCGGTGGTGACAGCCCGACCGCCGCTGATTTTCAGCCGGCCGTCCTCGTCCAGTCCCCGCAGCAGCTCCGTCAGCAGGAATGGGTTGCCGTGTGCCTTCTCAGCCAGACTCAGCAACGACGCATCCGCGTTGGCTCGCACGGCATCTCGCACAATGTCGACGACCGCACTCGCTTCGACGGCCGTCAACCGCAGAAATTTCGCATCCTCGCGTTCCAGGGCGGTCAATGTCTCACGGGCGGCTGGTCCGCCGGCGCCGGTCCGTGCGGTAAGCACCCACAGCACCGGGGCGTCGGGCCGCGTCGCGGCCAGCGACCGCAGCGCCAGCAGGGTGGCGTTGTCGGCCCAGTGGATGTCCTCGAGGAGGATCGCCAGGGGTTTTCGGGACGCGGTCGCGTATATCGCGGCTTGGAGGTCGCGCACCACCCAGTAGCTGAGATCGGCCGACGTACCCAGGCGACGTAAAGCCTCCACATCACCGACAGGCGGATCCGCCCGCAGAGTCGCCATGAAGAGCGAGAAAAACGGCACCGTCTGCTGGTACTCGAACGCCTCACCGAATAGCGCCCGAACACCAGCCTTCTCGGCCAGCGCCAAGACCTCGGTCAACAGTCGGCTCTTCCCGATGCCCGGCGGCCCCTCGATGACCAGGACGCCCCCGCGCCCCTGAGCGACCGCTGCGACCAGAGCGCCGATCTCCTTCAGCTCGCCCGCCCGCCCGCGAATCGGAGGCATGCGCACCTTGCCCGACGCGCTCGCGGTGCTCATGCGGACCACCGCCCACCGACACGAAGTAGGTGGGCGCAAGCTCTCCGAGTTAGATCGTCCACAGTTTTCGCCACCGCTTTGCGCTGGCAGTCAGTGTAGGCGTCTTCCTCCGCCCTACCTGGCAGCGATCCTGGAAACCTGCTCAACGAGATGCTTCTGGCGGACACGGCCGTACGCAACCGCGGTAATTTTGTCCCACGGCGCCGGCCTGTTCTCACCATCACCGTGACCCGCATCCGCTGGATAGTGACGACTGCGGCTCACATGCGTTCGATCCATTCAGCAATGCCTGTTGCAGTCACCCGGGTGATTCAGCTCGGCGGGTGATGACGATTCACCCCGCGTCGGTGAATGCTCATCGGCAGCTGGCGAGCGGAGGACAAATGCGGCCAACGATGTACCGGATCTGCATTCGAGGCCGCGTGACCGAGCGGCTCGGGTCCGCATTGGAAGGAATGTGCCTGGAGGCCGGTGCGACCGACAGTGCGTTCACTGGTGAGATCCGCGACCAGTCACAGCTTTACGGACTCCTCGACCGAGTCCGCGATCTGGGACTCGAGCTGATCAGCGTACAACCGCAGCTGGCCGCTGATTTCGCGGAAAGCACCGGCATCCGGAAGGAGCGGTAATGCAAGCCATCACAGTTCCAGGCTTTCAGAACATCCCATAGGAAGGCGGCCAAAATGGCCCTGAAATTACTACTCGCCACACTGACAGTTGCGGTGTTGCTCGCGCCCGCAATTCAGGCCGCGCCAACGCCGCAGAATTCGGATCAAAACCCGGTTGTCCGACCAGTTTTCAATCAACCTACCAATGTTCCGGGCAAATCACTTGAAGCGGTGACCGTCCACTATCCACCCGGAGCTAAGAGCGGAGCTCACCACCACGCGAACTCGGCGTTCATCATGGCGTACGTGATCTCCGGATCGATCCGCAGCCAAGTCGAAGGTGAGCCCGCACGCGTCTATCACGCCGGTGAGACATGGAGTGAAGCCCCCGGAGCGCACCACACGATCAGTGAGAATGCCAGCGCCACTGAACCCGCTGAATTACTAGCGGTTTTCCTGCTCGATACCGGAGACGGCCCGCTCACCACAGACGACGACGCGAGACGGTGACCCGCTGCGTCCGACATCCACGTTGCGACCCAGCTGGACGTTAGCGACCAACGGAAATGAGCACAGGTGAAAGCTAGTAAAGACTTCGACGTGATCGTCGTAGGTGGCGGGGTAGGCGGCGTGGCTGCCGTGCGGAAGCTTGCGTCACTGGGCCTCTCGGTAGCGCTAGTTGAGGATCGTCTGGTCGGTGGAGAGTGTCACTACTGGGGTTGCAACCCCAGCAAAACGCTGCTTCGCCCGATCGAGGTGCTGAACCTTGCGAAGTCGGTCCCAGGTGTGCGAGAGGCTATTTCGGACCGAGGGCTGGACGTTGCGGCCGTCTTCGCGAAACGCGACGCACTCATCGAGCACCTCTCGGACCAAGACCGAACTGCATCACTGCAGCAAGCCGGTGTAGCGGTGTTTCATGGGTTCGGCCGGTTGAGCGGCGAACGAACGGTGCGCGTGGCCTACGCCCTCGGAGATACCACCGAAGCCATCTTGACTGCATGCCACGCGGTCGTGCTGGCCACCGGCACTCGTCCGAACGTGCCTGAGATACCCGGTCTGGCGCAAGCACGACCGTGGACCAATCGGGACTTAACGACCATGACACGGGTGCCACCACGCGCGCTGGTGGTGGGTGGCGGCCCCGTCGCCGTCGAGTTCGCGACCATCCTGAGCGGTTTGGGGTCAGCGGTAACACTTCTGGTGCGCGAGCACACGCTGCTCTGCAACTGCGAACCCGAAGCTCGCGAACTCGTCGCGCAGTCACTGCGCAGCAGTGGCGTCAACATTTTCTTTGAGACACAGTTGTCGGCGGTAGCCCGACCCGTGGCGGGCGGGCCCGTCACCGCAACTTTGCTCGGCCGCACCATCGAGATAGACGAGGTCGTCCTGGCCGCGGGACGACGCAACAACACCGACGGCATCGGGCTGGAAACCATTGGCCTGACGGGCGGCGAAACCCTTTGTGTGAACGACCATCTCCAGGCGGCCGGTATCACAGGCGACTGGCTCTACGCTCTCGGAGATACCACCGGGCGTGCGCGGCTGTCTCATATCTCCACCTACCACGGACGTCTCGTGGCCGAAATCATCGCCGCGCGGGCCGCGGGACGAGAACTGTCCGAGAACGAAATGACTGCCCGTGACGCCGGCAGCCTGGCGCAGGTTATCCACACTGACCCCCAGGTCGCCTGGGTCGGGCGCACCGAAAGTCAGGCCCGAGCAGAAGGGTTCGTGGTGCGGACGCGGACGGCCCGCTACCCCGGCGCGGTGTCATTCCTCGCCCTTTACCGGGATGGCTTTCACGGATGGGCGAAACTGGTCATCAACGATGAGACCAACACACTGCTCGGAGCGACATTTGTCGGCCCGCAATTCTCCGAACTGGTTCAAGCAGCCACGCTGGCCGTTGTCGCGAAAATCCCGGTCACTCTCCTACGCCATGCGGTCGCGCCGCATCCGACGGTCAATCAGGTCTGGGATCCGCTACTCGCGGAAGAGTCCGAACTCGCCGCGTTACTGGACACCGCGGCGCAGAACGCGCAGAAAAGCGCTTAGGCGCATCAAACCCGTCAACCTCCGACGCTCGAGAGGAACCGCGATGACCTACGACTGGCCGGTCGTCCGACCGTGACCATGCTGGTAGCGGGGGTCCGCACGCCCGGCGGCAACGTCGAGACGTTCGAAGTGGACGATCCGCGACCTTTGGCGGCCGACGAGGTTCTGATCGATATTCGTCGCGCCGGGGTTGGTAACTGGGACAACATCATTCGTTACGGCGGATGGGACGTTGGCAGGACCGCCCCGCTGGCGCTGGGCGTCGAGGCTGCCGGAGTCATCGAGGCCGTCGGTGACAATCGCCAGAGCGGATTCAGTGTGGGCGATGCGGTGCTGTGTCACCCCGTGCCGCTGCGCGATCAAGGCACTTGGGCGCCGCTTCTGATCGCGCCGGTGGGCTCGCTCGCCTGCAAACCGCCCGAGATTCCGTGGGGGACCGCGGCGATTTTTCCCGTGCCGGCGTTGACCGCCGAGCAGGTGGTCGGTGAGGCGTTGGGCCTGCACCGCGGAGAGACGTTGCTCGTTCATGGCGCGGGTGGAATCACCGGCGGCCTCATCGTCCAGCTGGCCGCCATGCGCGGGGCCGACGTGCTCGCCACCGCCGGCCCGAGCAGCGCCGACCGAGTCCGCCGGCATGGCGCCCGCGAAGTACTCGATTACCGCGATCCACTGTGGCCACAGCACGCGAAGGCCTTGGCGAAGGGCTCGATCGACGCCGTCGCCAACGCCGCCCCAGGGGGTGCTGCTGCGGCGATGACCGCGCTTGCCGGCGGCGGCCGGATGGCCACCATCACCCCCGACCTACCCGCATCAACCCGTGGGATCGGCGTGACGGCGGTTTACGTCCGCTCAGACGGGCCCCAGCTCGACCGCCTCACCGCGCTACTCGCGTCAGGCAGGTTGAGCATGCCGACCCCGCGGTCCTGCGGCCTGGATCAGGCCGCCGCCGCCCTCGCGCACGTGGTTGCGGGCCACGAGGCCAGCGGCGTCGTCCTCACGACAGACAACCCTGGAAGCTAACCGAAAGCGCACAGCAGCAAGGAGTCTCGAGATGACAACCATTACCCCGATCCTCACCGGAGTGGCCGCACACATCGGACACTACGCCGACGCCGTCGCCGTATCCGGCGGCACGCAGATTTTCGTCTCCGGAACGCCAGGGGTGCGCGAAGACGGCACACTCCCCGAGGACTTCACCGACGAGGCCCGGCAGTGCTGGATCAATGTCGAAAACGCGCTCGGCAAGGCCGGCGCGAAGCTCACCGACATCGTCTACATGCGCCAGTGGGTCACCAGCCGTGACCATGCGTCCGCCTACCTGGCGGTGAGCAAAGAGATCATCCGCCACCGACCCGCCGCCATGTTCAGCATCATCGACGGGCTGGTGTGGCCCAACATCCGCGTGGAAGTCGAAGTCACCGCCATCCTGCCGGCATGACCGATTACCCCCTCGTCGAGTTGTCCACCGACGACCTGCTGACCACGACCCGCTCGGTGCGCAAACGCCTCGATCTGACCAAACCCGTTCCCATCGGCCTGATCCGGGAATGCCTGGAGATCGCGGTGCAGGCACCGACGTCGGCCAATGTGCAGAACTGGAGCTTCATCGTCGTCACCGACGGAAAACAGCGACGCGCGATTGCCGATGTGTATCGGCGCACCTGGGACCTGATCGTCGCTTCGCCGTTCGCGGTCGCCGATCGATTTAAGGACGACCCCGTACGCAACCGCGAGCAGCGCAAGGTGTCCGACAGCGCGGCGTATCTCGCCGAGCACATCGGCGAGGTCCCCGTCTTGACGATCCCGTGCGTCGAGGTCATCAACGGTGACGGCACGCTGACGGCCGAAAACGCCAACCAGTATTGGAGTTCGATCATGCCCGCCACCTGGAGCTACATGCTCGCCGCGCGGTCCCGGGGCTTGGGAACGACGTGGACCGGGGTGACCATCATGGCCGACGACGACATGCGGTCCATTCTCGGGCTGCCCGACAACGTCTACCACGCCACGACCGTCCCGACCGCGTACTACACCGGCACCACATTCCGGCGTGCAAAACGGATACCGCTCGACGACGTGCTGCATTTCGACCGGTGGTGACCACACCACCGGAACCAGACTGCGGGACAACCGCCCGTACGGAAGCGAAGTTCCACGGAGGAACGACATGGAAGGCGATTACGGCGGTCGAAGCCGCGGCAACCCCCGAGGCTCCAGCCGATCCTTCGATTCCGGTGACGTCGGCGACATCGAAGTCGAGGCGGCCATCCCGGTCGACGAGCATCGCGCGCAAGCCAGCCGGCACACAGCGATCGCCAGCAGCGACATTGATGCGTTGGCGCAGCTGAAGAGTCTGAGAAAGGCGCTCTGACGCCGCCGATGATCCTCGCACGCAAGGGATCTGGCGCACCGACATCGTCACCCGCCGGACGGCCCCGGCGGTGACCTTGCGCGACGCGGCACCGACCAGTCGCGCGATGGTGGTCGCGGTGATGGTGTCCATGGTCGCATTCCTCGACTCCACCGTCATCAACCTGGCGTTGCCGGCCACCGAGCGTGACCTTGGCGGCGGCTTGGCGCTGCAGCAATGGGTCATCGACGGCTACCTGCTGGCGATGGCGGCCGTGATTCTTCCCGGCGGGTCCATCTCGGATCTGTTCGGACGCGTTCCGGTTATGCGGTTCGGGCTGTTGGCTTTCGGGGCGGGCTCGGTTGTGGCGGCGATTGCCACTTCACCGGGGATGCTGATCATTGCACGCGTCATCCAGGGCCTGGGCGCGGCGTTCCTCGTGCCGGGCTCGCTGGCGCTGATCAATACGGTGTTCGACAAGGCGCACCAGTCCGCCGCGATAGGTGTCTGGACCGGGTGGACCGGAACCGCCTTCGCGTTGGGCCCCCTGCTGGGCGGATTGTGCGTCGATTTGCTCGGCTGGCGCTGGATTTTCGTGTTGTCGGCGATCCCCATGGCGGTCGGGTTTGCGCTGACCTTCTGGCTGTGCCCGATGTCGGAACGGGTCGGAGGCGCGCGCGTGGACATCGCGGGGGTGGGCCTATCGGCGGTAGGGCTGGCCGGGACCGTGTATGCGTTGATCGGATCGCAGCACGACGGCTGGACCGAACCGCGGCTCATCGCGCCACTGGTGATTGGGGTTGCCGCTCTGGCGGGCTTCGTGAGCTGGCAGCACCGGAGCAGGAGTCCGATGGTTCCATTGCGGCTGTTCACCTTTCGCAATTTCGCTGCCGCCAATCTCGTCACCGCATTCGTCTATGCCGGGTTGACGCTGGCGTCGCTGGCCATCGCGCTCTACACCCAAGAAATCGGCGGCTACTCGGCAACCGCGGCCGGACTGACCACCCTGCCGATCCCGGCGCTGTCGTTCGTGTTCGCCCGCCATGTCGGCCGGATCGCCGCACGGGTAGGCCCGCGCACGTTCCTGATCGGCGGCCCCGCCCTGGCGGGGATCGGGCTGCTGCTGATCCGCCCGAAATCCCATGAATTCCACGCGATCACCGACCTGATTCCGGGGATGACCGTGCTGGCCATAGGGCTGGTCGCGACTGTCACGCCACTGACCTCGGTGACGTTGGCTTCGGTGCCGTCAGAGCACAGCGGTCTGGCGTCGGCGATCAACAACGCCGTGTCGCGGCTCGCCGCGCTGATGTCGATCGGGTCCATGGGGCTGATCAGCGTTGGCGCGGCGAGCGCCACCGGATTCGCCCACGTATTACAGGTGAGCGCTGCGCTATTCGCCCTCGGCGCGTTGTGCGCCGCGCTGTTGATCACCAATCCGCCTGGCGGGTGCCGGTCCGTGCCGTGCGCCATCGCGGCTCTATGCCGCGACCGACCCGGTGTGCAACCAGCCCTGGCCAGCAGCGCTTCGGCCGCCACCGATCCATCTTTTCCGCGCTAACCGTGCACCGCTCGGCGAAGAAGATGGTGAACAACGCCGCAACCGAGTGGTTCGCTCGCCGCAAGAGGGAGATAGTCGCCAGACGTTTGGGCGCGAATTCGTCTTGATGGCAGGTCTGTTCACCCGGGTGAATACGTGACCGGGGTGATGACAGCTCACCCCGGCGGGCCGCAATCTCAGTAGGACCAGATCCGGCGGGGATCGCCGGCCAGTTTGTGGGTCGCCCCAGGCCGAGCGCGCTACGCGTCGCCGATACGAAACGGCGGTCCACCCGGAACCGTCAGGAGAACCAGAAAGGCAACCCGCACATGCATTTTAAGGGCAAGAAGGTCATTGTTATCGGCGGCAGTGCCGGCATGGGTCGGCAGGTTGCGATCGACATCGTCGATCACGGCGGGAGCGCGGTGATCGTGGGCCTGTCGAAGAACCGAGTCGACGACACCGTCGCTGAGCTGAGCCGGCGTGGCCATGCCTGGGGAATCTCTGCCGAGCTGACTGATCGCGAAGCGGTCGCCGATGTGCAAAGGGTGCTTTCTGAGCAGCACAGCGAAGCGACACTCTTGGTGAACGCGGCCGGATTCTTCATCCCCAAGCCGTTTCTCGAGTACGACGCGCAGGACTACGACTCGTACATGGAACTCAATTACGCCCTGTTCTTTCTGACGCAGACCGTTGTCGAGGGCATGATCGCCCGCGGCGAGGGCGGGGCCATCGTCAACATCGGCAGCATGTGGGCGCATCAGGCGATCGGTGTGACCCCGTCGTGCGGGCACTCGATGCAAAAAGCCGGCCTCCACGCGCTAACCCATAATCTGGCCATCGAGCTTGCCGGGCACAAGATCCGCGTAAACGCAGTGGCGCCGGCCGCCGTCAAAACCCCGGCGCTCGAGCGCTGGGTACCTAAGGCCGAGATCGACTCGAAGCTCGACACTTTCGCGCCCTTTCATCCCCTGGGACGCGTCGGCACGCCGGCCGACGTGGCCAATGCCGTGACATATCTGCTGTCAGATCAGGCCAGCTGGGTCACCGGCGCGATTCTCAACGTCGATGGCGGCGTCATGGCAGGCCGCAATTAGACAGAAAGCCTGAAAGGAGGAATTGCAGTGACAATCGACATCTTGAGGCCCGGCGGCCCCCCAGCGAAGTCCGTCGGCCGCACCGAAGGCAAGTCCGTGTTCAACGGAACAGTCGGTGTCCGCCACATCCTCAACAAGGCTCAGGCCGAAGGCCGCTTCTCCGTGCTCGAGCATCCCATGTCCCCTCGGGCACTGGCCGCACCGCTTCATCGCCACCACAACGAAGATGAGTACAGCTGGATCATCCAGGGACGTGTAGGCGCCTTGCTTGGTGATGAGGTGCTCGAGGGCGGACCTGGCGACGTCATTTTCAAGCCGCGAGGTCAATGGCATTCGTTCTGGAACGCGGGCGATGAGCCGGCCCGCATCCTCGAGATCATTTCTCCCGCAGGATTCGAGCAGTTCTTCGGCGAGCTTGCTGATCTCGGCGGTGTAGCCACGATATCGCCCGAAGTCCTGGATGAGCTCTGTGCGCGCTACGAACTAGAGATGGATGTCGACAGCGTCCCCGAACTCTGCAAACGCTTCGACTTGAAATTCCCCGGTGAACCTCTTTGAGAGTGAACGATGGGGTTCGAAATTCCCTGATGCGGTCGGCTTGCTGCGTTAAGCGCGGCCCGGGCTGAGGGGGCCGCGTGGAGGTGCGAAACATGATCATCGACGGCGACTACGACGACACCAGGCCCGACGGAACGTTAGGGCCCAGCGAATCTCTGGACTCCAACGAAGTACGCAATGACGATGGTGACATCGTGGTCGATGCGCCGTTGCGCTGGATCTCTCCGGACGAGCACCTCACGCTGCATGAGCGTCTGGCCGCTGAGGAGCCGGAACTTGGCTACACGGGGGGCCCGCCGCCGCCCAAACGACGGCCCTTCGTTCTACACAGTGGCGCGCGAAGAGTTTGACGAGGACGCCGACTGACCGGGCACTCCGAGCCCTCACCCGGGTGAATAGGTGGTCGGGGTGATGACAGATCACCCCGACCGGTCGCAGGCTCAATACGACGAGACGGGTCGATGGCCGTTCTGCTTGCAGGGCGCCAGGGCGAACGAACTCCTTCCGGCGGAACGTCGATCGCAGGAGCCATGTCTCGGGTGCGGGCAAGCCTTCCCATCGGCCTGGTGGGTCTCGATCACCGGTCGGACTACAACGCTGAAAGGTTCATCATGAAGATCGTAGTCATTGGCGGTCGTGGCCTTATTGGCTCGAAAGTAGTGGCCATGCTTGGCGCGCAGGGACACGACGTGATCGTCGCTTCACGCCAATCCGGTGTCGATTCACTCACGGGCGAAGGCCTAGCAAACGCCGTCACCGGGGCGGATGTCCTTGTCGACGTTGCTGATTCACCAGTGTTCGACGATGAACCTGTGATGCACTTCTTCACGACCACGACCAAGAATCTTCTTTCTGCCGAGCGGGAAGCGGGAGTCAAACACCATGTCGCGTTGTCCGTCGTGGGTTCGCACCGCATGCCAGACAGCGGCTACAACACCGCGAAAGCAGCTCAGGAGGAGCTGGTCAAGAATTCGGGCCGACCGTATTCGATCGTACGCGCAACGCCGTTCTACGAGTTCGCGATTGGCTTGGCCGATTCCGCGACAGACGGGGAGATTGTCAGATTGCCACATGCATCGTTCCGCCCTATCGCCGCCAACGATGTCGCCACCGCCGTGGCTCGCGCGGCGGTCGGACCTCCCATCAACGGCGTCATGGAGATCGCGGGGCCCGAAGCAATGGGAATGGACGACTTCGTCCGCACGGGCCTTGCCGCCAACGGCGATCGACGCCGGGTCGTGACCGACCCCCAGGCTCCATATTTCGGCGCGGTGATCGAGGATCACAGCCTCGCACCCGATGAGAACGCCACGATCTTTTCCACTCGATACTCCGACTGGATCGAAGCACGCTCCACCAGGATGGGATGACGAATGTCGTTCGAAACGAGCGACTCCGGACGTGAGTCAACAGTCCAGGTGCTTCAGGAAGTGCGATCACCGTCCATTCCTGAAGATGCCCACGTGATGACCGTTCTCATCAACCACCCGCCGGGTGCCCCCGGGTACCCGCCACACCGTCTTCCCGGCGGCCCGGGATTCGGTTACATGATCGGCGGTGAGATGTTGTTCGAGCTCGAGGGTGAAGCGCCACGCGTCCTTCGCGCCGGAGACGCCTTTTGGGGGCCCGGCGGCGACGTGATCCACTATCGGGACGCCAACAACCGCACAGACATTCCTTGTAGCTTTGTCCTCACGCTGCTGTGCGCGCCCGGGCAACCGATGCGCGAATGGGTTACCGACGCGGAGCTCGCGGTGCGAAAACACCTGCGTGTCACGGGCTGATTCCTCGACACTAGGCAACCAGGTGGGCCGGTGGGTGCTCGGGCCGGCCTGCGGTTCGAAGTGACGGGCATCGAGACACCTCCGAACGCGGGCCGGCCATCGCCAGCGAATACCCAGGCGGGCGCGGATATCACCTCGCGCCCGCCTGGTGTGACGGGAATCTCGTGCGGCTGCGATCAGCCGTGGGCGTGCGGCGGCTTGGCCGGGCCGCCGCACTTGCCGTCGTTGGCCGGCCGGACGTTGATGCTGGTCGCCTGCAGCGCGCCGCTGCTGTCCTTGGTTCCGCGGGCGGTGAGGCACTTGCCCTGCGCGATCGCGTCCGTGGTGGCCGACGACTGCTTCATGTACCTGGTCTTGTCGTCGACAGTCACGGCCGTCTGGGTGGTGTTGCCGCTCGGGTCGGTGCCCGTGACGTTGATGGTGTTACCGGTGACCGACGCCACCGCTCCCTGCACGGGCGCCGGCCGTGCCGGCGGCGGCGTCGGCGCCCCGGACGGGGCGGGGCTGGGCGAACCGCCGGGCGCTGCGGTCTTGGGCTTCGGGCAGGTGCCGTTGACCGACGGGCTGACCTTCACCGACGCCGCGGTGACCGGCTGCCCGCCCTGCGCCTCCTTGGTGGGCCGGACGGTGACGCAGTTGCCCGTGGTGACGTCGGTAAGTGCGGCCGGGGTGACCTCGGTGACCTTCGTCGTCGCGGTGAAGTTCACGGCGGCAGCGGCGTTGTCCTCCTGGGTCACCTGAACGGAATTGCCCGCCACCGAGGCGATCAGGCCGCTGACCCGCGCCTCACCGGCCGCCGGCGCGGGCGACGTGGTGGTCGACGTGACGGTGGACGTCGACGTCGACGGCGGACTGGACTTGTTCGACGAGCCGCAGGCGGCGATGGACAACGCGGTGGTTGCCGCGACGGCGACTACCGCGACGCGGGTGAATAGAGCCGTGTGACTGCTGGCAGACATCAACGTTTCTCCAATCGTGGTCAGGACCAACGAAAGGGTTTACCCGCCAAACCTGTAGCTAACCTGTGTGTAATCCGGGCGCGCTCAGAATGCGGTTTCGGAAACCCGCATGACGTCGTCGTCGATGGACTCGATGACTTTGCGCAGGGAGGTGAGCTTCGGCAGCATGTTCTTGGCGAAGAACGCCGAGGTCGCCACTTTCCCCTGGTAGAAAGCCACGTCGTCGCCGGCCGCGCCCGCTAGCGCGGCGTTGGCGACGCCGGCCTGCACCAGCAGCCGCCAGCCGATCAGCAGATCGCCCACCGCCAGCAGATACCGCACCGATCCGAGCCCGACTTTGTAGATTTCACTGGGATGTTGCGCGGCGGACATCAGGTAACCGGTCAACGCGCCGGTCATCGCGGTGACCTCGTCGAGTGCGGTCTGCAGCAGCTGGGCCTGCGGTTTGAGCGCCTCGTCGCAGGTGTCGATCGTCGCCGTGATCTGAGCCGTCACGAACTGCAGCGCCTCGCCACGATCCCGGACGATCTTGCGGAAGAAGAAGTCCAGCGCCTGGATCGCCGTGGTGCCCTCGTAGAGCGAATCGATCTTGGAATCACGGATGTACTGCTCGAGCGGATAGTCCTGCAGGAAGCCCGAACCGCCGAGCGTCTGCAGCGACTCGGTCAGGACTTCGTAGGCCCGCTCGGAGCTCACTCCTTTCACGATCGGCAGCAGCAAGTCGTCCACCCGGTGCGCCATCTCGTGATCTGCAGCCGAAACATGTTGCGCCACAGCGTCTTCCTGGTGGGCGGCGGCATACATGTACAGGGCCCGCAGGCCCTCGGCGTAGGCCTTCTGCGTCATCAGGCTACGACGCACGTCGGGGTGGTGCATGATGGTGACCCGCGGCGCGGTCTTGTCGGACATCTGCGTCAGGTCCGCACCCTGCACCCGCTCCTTGGCGAAGGCCAGCGCGTTGAGGTAACCGGTGGACAGGGTTCCGGCGGCCTTGACACCGATCGTCATGCGCGCGTGCTCGATGACGGTGAACATCTGCGCGATCCCGTTGTGCACGTCGCCCACCAGGTAGCCGACCGCGGGCACATCTGTTGCGCCGAAAGTCAATTCGCAGGTGGGGGAGGACTTGATCCCCATCTTGTGTTCCACGCCCGTCGTGAAAACGCCGTTGCGAGGCCCGAGTTCGAACGTGTCCGGGTCGAAGAGGTATTCGGGCACGTAGAACAGGCTCAGCCCCTTGGTGCCCGGTCCCGCGCCCTCCGGTCGGGCCAGCACCAGGTGGAAGATGTTCTCGGCGGTGTCACCCACGTCGCCACCGGAGATGAAGCGCTTGACGCCCTCGATATGCCAAGTGCCGTCGGGTTGTTCGATGGCCTTGGCGCGGCCCGCGCCGACGTCGGAGCCGGCATCGGGTTCGGTGAGCACCATGGTGGCCGCCCATCCGCGCTCCACACCCTCGGCGGCCCAGCGCCGTTGCTCTTCGTTGCCCTCGACGTACAGCGCCTGAGCCATCAGTGGCCCGAGGCAGAAGAAGTTGGCAGAGGGGTTGGCGCAGATGATCATTTCGTTGACCGCCCACGCCAGCGGCGGCGGCGCGGCCATGCCGCCGATCTGCTCGTCGAGCATCAGCCGCCACCAGCCGGCCTCTTTGATCGTCTCCACCGTCTTGGCCAGCTCGGGCGCCACGCTGATGGTGTGGGCGGCCGGGTCGAACACCGGCGGGTTGCGGTCGGCGAAGGCGAAGGTTTCCGCGACCGGGCCTTCGGCCAGGCGGGCGGCTTCGTCCAGGATCGTCCGGACCGTGTCCTCGTCCAGGTCGGCGTACGGGCCGGTGCCCAGGACGGCGCCCACGCCGAGAACCTCGAACAGGTTGAACTCGATGTCGCGGACGTTTGCGATGTAGTGGCCCAACGCGATTCCCTCACTGGTCCTCGAGGCGGCGGATCGTCCGCATCAGTGTCTCCGACGTGGGAAAACGTACGCAACCGTAACCTACGGCGGGCCGCAGGCAGGTTACGACCCGGTGTCGTCGTGCCGAACCGGGCGCGCGCGGTCGTGTTGGGCCGTAGGCGAATCCGGCGACGCGGTTGCGACGACCCGTCGACGCTCGCGCGCGTGCCGGCCGTGGGGTTTCGGCCGGCGTCGTCGCCCGGGAACATCGCGTCGGGTTCCGGCGTTGAGAGCAAATGTGACAACACTCGATCTCACTGCTGAGAAGTTCAACGAAACCATCGAGGGCAACGACATCGTGCTCGTCGATTTCTGGGCGTCGTGGTGCGGACCATGCCGCCAGTTCGGGCCCACCTTCCAGGCGTCTTCGGAGAAGCATCCCGACATCGTGCACGCGAAGGTCGACACCGAGGCCGAACAGCAGCTGGCCGCGGCCGCCCAGATCCGGTCCATCCCCACGCTGATGGCCTTCAAGAAGGGCAAACTGCTGTTCAATCAGGCCGGCGCGCTGCCGCCCGCGGCCCTCGAAGACCTGGTCCAGCAGATCAAGGCCTTCGACGTGGACGCGGCCCAGGCCGGCCAGGCCGAATAGCCCTTGGCCCTGAGGCCCGCGACCCCGCGAATCGGGGAAGCGACGGTCTGGACGCCGGAATCGGCGTGCCCTCCGGCGGCGCGACGCGCCCCGAGCTTTCTGCGGCTATGGCATGCGGTTGGGGATCCCGGCGTGTCCACGCCGCCGTCGGGACGGGGACGGGGTACCTACCGCAGGCCCATTTGAGAGGCAGGCAGAGTAGCTAGCGTGCCCAGGAAGAGAAAACAGGCTTCCTTGAAGCCCTCCACGCGTGCTCTGAGCATTAGCTTCCTAAACCGGTAGAACGAGGGGCGATGTGCTATACCCGCCCGTCCGCATTGACAAACTTGGAAATTTCTCCAAAGTCCGACTTTGAAACTAGAGGATCCCACCATCGTCGGGACTGCGCACCCCACGCGCTAGGTTGCTTGGGTGAGCTTGGTACTGGTAGAGCACCCGCGGCCCGGCGTCGCGCTGATTACCCTCAATCGCCCCGAGCGGATGAACTCCATGGCGTTCGACGTCATGGTGCCGCTCAAAGAGGCCCTCGAGAAGGTGCGGTACGACAATTCCGTGCGCGTGGTCGTGCTGACCGGGGCGGGCCGGGGGTTCTCGTCGGGCGCCGACCACAAGTCCGCGGGCTCGGTGCCCCACGTCGAGGGGCTCACCCGCCCGACCTACGCGCTGCGCTCCATGGAGGTCCTCGACGAGGTCATCCTGGGGCTGCGGCGCCTGCATCAGCCGGTGATCGCCGCGGTCAACGGCCCGGCCATCGGTGGCGGGCTGTGCCTGGCGCTGGCCTGCGATGTCCGGGTCGCCTCGACCGGCGCGTACTTTCGCGCGGCCGGCATCAACAACGGCCTGACCGCCAGCGAACTGGGGCTGAGCTACCTGCTGCCCAGGGCCATCGGCTCGTCGCGGGCGTTCGAAATCATGCTGACCGGTCGCGACGTCACCGCCGAGGAGGCCGAGCGCATCGGGCTGGTGTCGTGTCAGGTGCCCGACGAGCAGCTGCTGGACACCTGCTACGCGATTGCGGCGCGTATGGCGGCGTTCTCGCGGCCGGGAATCGAGTTGACCAAGCGCACACTGTGGAGTGGACTGGACGCCGGTAGCCTGGAAGGGCACATGCAAGCCGAAGGCTTGGGCCAGCTGTTCGTTCGTCTGCTCACCGCCAACTTCGAAGAAGCGGTTGCCGCGCGCGCGGAAAAGCGGCCGCCGGTGTTCACCGACGACAAATAGCCACCACACAAGGGAGTAGATGTGATCACGGCCACGGACCTCGAGGTCCGCGCTGGCGCGCGCATTCTGCTCTCACCGGACGGCCCGGATCTGCGCGTGCAGCCCGGTGACCGCATCGGGCTGGTCGGTCGCAACGGCGCGGGCAAGACCACCACTTTGCGCATCCTGGCGGGCGAGACGGAACCGTACGCGGGATCCGTCGCGCGTGCCGGGGAAATCGGTTATCTGCCACAGGATCCCAAAGAGGGTGACCTCGAAGTCCTGGCCCGCGACCGCGTTCTGTCCGCGCGCGGTCTGGACGTGCTGCTCACCGACCTGGAAAAGCAGCAGGCGTTGATGGCCGAGGTCGCCGACGACGACGCCCGCGACCGCGCCATCCGACGCTACGGACAGCTCGAGGAGCAGTTCGTCGCGTTGGGCGGCTACGGCGCCGAGAGTGAAGCCAGCCGCATCTGCGCGAGCCTAGGCTTGCCGGACCGGGTGCTGACGCAGAAGCTGCGCACGCTGTCCGGTGGGCAGCGCCGCCGGGTGGAGCTGGCGCGCATCCTGTTCGCCGCGTCCGAAGGCGGAGCGGGCGCTTCAGGTTCAGAGACCACGCTGCTACTCGACGAGCCCACCAACCACCTGGACGCGGATTCGATCGGCTGGTTGCGGGATTTTCTGCGGACCCACGCCGGCGGCCTGGTGATCATCAGCCACAACGTCGAGCTGCTCGCCGACGTCGTGAACCGGGTGTGGTTTCTGGACGCCGTGCGCGGCGAGGTCGACGTCTACAACATGGGCTGGCAGAAGTACCTGGACGCCCGGGCCACCGACGAACAGCGCCGTCGCCGCGAACGCGCCAATGCCGAACGCAAGGCCTCCGCGTTGCGCACCCAAGCGGCCAAGCTGGGCGCCAAAGCCACGAAAGCCGTTGCGGCGCAGAACATGCTGCGCCGCGCCGATCGGATGATGGCCGCGCTCGACGAGGAGCGAGTGGCCGACAAAGTGGCCCGCATCAAGTTCCCGACCCCCGCCCCGTGCGGGCGCACACCGTTGGTCGCCAAGGGACTGAGCAAGTCGTACGGCTCGCTGGAGGTGTTCACCGGCGTCGACCTGGCCATCGACCGCGGCTCTCGGGTGGTGGTGCTGGGCCTCAACGGCGCCGGCAAGACCACGCTGCTGC
>NZ_LZJM01000167.1:0-6678 GCF_001667665.1 Mycobacterium sp. E342 | reverse complement strand
AGACATCTCCACTAAGCCCGGAGGTCCTCCCTTCTCACAGTCAAACCGTCAACAACGTTCGAGCCGGGTACAGCTAGGGCGCCCAGGCGAAGGCGTCGACGCCGGTGTCAAGGCGCTTGGGATTGCGGTTGTCGAGATCGGTTACCACCAAGGCCTTTTCCGGAGAGGTGTCGAGGTAGGCCACGAAGTTGCCGGCGCCCCACGCCGGTCCTTGGCCGCTTGCTTCGACGTCAGTCGCCGTCGTACGCGGCATGTAGTCCGCCTTGCCGAGAATTTGGATCGCCTTCGACGAGTCCGAGGGGCCCGGCTTCGTGAATGCCACCGCACCGGAGTCCAGCGCGGCGATATCGCTGTAGTTCGAACCCTGTTGCGTGAACACGATTGTGGGCTGGGCGCCGGCCTTGTCGGCTGGGACGGAGTAGATGCCGCCGGTACGCAGAGCGAAGGGAATAGTTATGAAATCCGGACCCGAAGCGTCACCGGTGGTGAACAGTATGGTCTGCCCGTCCTTGCCATAGGTCACCGAGAACGCATTCGTGTCGGCCGCGACCCGTCTGGATGCGCCGCCGACCACGAGCACATTGACATCGACAGGCCGCACGTCGCTGCGCGAGTTGACCCACACGATGTGGCCGCCGTCGGGTGACCACGCGAAGTCGGGTACGGCGAACAGCGGCGGTTCTGCGGGCACCAGCGCGCCATTGTCCGTGGCCGCGACGAGCAGGCGGCCACCGTTGATGATCCCGTTAGCGGGGTGGTCGACGAAGGCCACCTGTTGTCCGTTCGGCGACCACCTGGGGCTTGCGACCATGGTCGGTCCCTCGTCGGGGACCTGCGGAATTTTCGCCGGGTCCACGAGCCGCCGCGGCGGACCGACGGGCATGAGCTCTTGCGAGAGGTCCTGCACCCATAACTCACCGCCGTAGTCGTCACCCTTCACCTTTCGCACGAACGCGACGTGCGCCAAGTCGGGCGATGGCGCGGGCTGGGTGTCCGCAGGGCCGTCCGTCAGTTTGCGCCCCGGCTCGCCCGCAGGCGCGCTGACGTACAGCGACCCCGCCTTGGCGTAGAACAATGCGCCGGCCCGGTTGGACATCGGAGCAGACGATGACGTCGGCGTGACCGGCGACGGCGCGGAGTGTGGGGTGCCTCCGGTCGAATGGCACGCGGAAAGCAGCACGGCAAGCAGTGCCGCTGACCGCCGGCCACGACGCCAGAACATGGGCGTCACCATAACTGGCTTGCTAGGGCCGGACGAGAACTCCGGTGGGAAGGGGACTTTGGTCCCTTGTCGAGTCCACTGGGGCACCGAGCCCACCCAGACCCTTTGGAACTCGCTGTTCGCCATGCGCGACCCGTTCGGCCACACCGTCGTTCTTAAAATCCGTCACGTGTCGGTTCGAGTCCGACTGGGGGCACCGGCGTCGGTGCAGGTAGATCGGATCCGGGTCGTCTTGCTGTCCTAGGTAGAGCCTTTATGCCCTGTCTGACTGGCGTCGCCGGGGCGAAGGATCATCGTGCACAGGGTTTAGGAGGCCGGGTGATCAAGCAAGCGATTGGGGTCGTTGCGGTGGTTCTTCTCATCGCGGGGTGTTCAACTCAGAAGCACACCGGCGGTGGCGGCGCCACCACGACAACGGCGCACCCCCAAGCCGTGCGCGAATGGGTCGAGCTGACCAAAGACCACATGCAGGACCTGGGAATCGCCATGGGCAAGGCCACCTTCGCCATCGGCAGCCAGGATTACCCCGCCCTCGGGGCGGCCTGCCACGACGGCCATGAGGCGGCGAGTTTCCTGCAGGGCCACCTGCCGTCACCCGACAAAGAACTCACCGACGCGCTGCAAGCCAGCCTCGACGACTTCGACGCCGCGTCCCACTTCTGCGTCGCCGCGATCGAGGACCGCGACGCGAACGAGGCCCGCCATGCGGGGGAGTTCATGAATTCCGCCGAGGGGCATCTGTCGACCGCCAGCGCGATCCGCGATCGCGTCCTCAACGAACACCCGTAGGTCATAGGTCGAGCGGGCCTCGGCGGCGTTGACGGAATGCGACGAAGGGTCCGGCGCGGGAGGACCTTGGCCCCTATCCCCGGTCGCGGGGGAGCCACGACAGTGGGATCACACGACTTCGTGGCGACCGAGAGAGGGTAATGAAATGAATCGCGAAATGAGCAAATTCTTCTGCGGCGCGTTCGCCGGAATCGCCTACGCGCACGCGGGCTACGCCGTCGCCGCATCCGCCGGCATCATCGACGAGCCCATCTTCCTCGGCAGGAAGTGGGGCGTCGGGTTCATGTGGACGGAGGCCGTTGTCTACACGGCGATCAGCGCGGCCCTCGGATACGCCGGGTGGCGTTCACAACCCGTCGCGCTGCGCGACGTGAGCGCGCCGGAGACGAACGGGCAGTCCGCGCAGGGCGCGACCGGGGCGAAAGTAGCCGTGTCTTCGTCGAATTGACCGGGTCGCCGACGGCGCGCGCGCCGTCGGTCCGCACAGAAGGGATGCCCAGCCGGATGAACGTCGCGCGCAGGAAGCGGTGGGTAGTGTCCTACGCGCTCCTGCTGTCCGCCGCCGCGGCGCTTTGTTCGGGGTCGGCATCTGCGGATCCAGTCGACGATGCGTTCATCGCTTCGCTGGTGAACTACGGGATCGAGGTCCGCGACAGCGGCACCGCGATCGCCATGGCGCACCGGGTGTGCACGGGATTCGACAACAACGCAAATGCAAGCGTTTTGGCGATGAAGGTGATGCACGACACCGACCTCACGATGAGGGAGTCCAGTTACTTCATCGGCCTGTCGGTGGCTGCCTACTGCCCGCAGTACCGGGGGCTCATCGACACCTCGTTGATCTGGTTGATTCCGGGCCCCCCGCTGATGTGAACGCGAACGCCGGTCATCGCGGCTACCGTCGGCGGGCCGAAAGCCGATGGGCACAGTAAGTTGGTCGCGACTGCCACCGCGAAGGAGTTGCGCCGAAGTGACCGACGATCCGCGGGTCGACGAGGTGTCCCGCCAATACGATCGGTGGGAGTATCCGCCTCCGGTGATCGACCTCGCGGCATGGAGCACTAACCACTGGGATTGGTTCGATCCCTTCTGGGCGCACCGGGTGTTGTGGCCGGACCGGGGCTACCAGCCGGACCTCGACATTCTCATCGCGGGTTGCGGCACCTTCCAGGCGGCCCTGTTCGCTTTCATGAATCGCGCCGCCAAAGTGGTCGCCATCGACGTCAGCCGGTCGGCGCTGAAGCACCAGCAATACCTGAAAGACAAGCACGGCCTGGACAATCTGGAATTGCATCTGCTTCCCATCGAAGAAGTGGCGACGCTGTCCCACGACTTCGACCTGATCGTTTCCACCGGCGTCTTGCACCACATGGCGGATCCGCTGGCCGGCCTCAAAGCGCTGGGTGGATGCCTGCGCACCGACGGGGTGCTGGCCGTCATGCTTTACGCGAGGTACGGCCGCATCGGCGTCGACATGCTCGAATCGGTGTTTCGCGACCTCGAACTGGCGCAGGACGACGCATCGGTCCAAATGGTCAAAGAGGCGATCACGGTGCTACCGGCGGATCACCCGGTGCGGTCCTACCTGAACCGCGCGAACGATCTGATGTCCGACGGCGCCCTGGTCGATACGTTTCTGCACAGCCGCCAGCGAAGCTACACCGTTGCGGAATGCCTGGAGCTGGTCAGCTCGGCCGGGCTGGCATTCCAGGGATGGTTTCACAAAACGCCTTACTACCCGCACGATTTCGTCGCGCCGGCGAGCCGGTTCCAGGCTGTGCTGGACCGGCTTCCGGACGTCGAACTGTGGTCCGTCATGGAACGCCTTCAGCCCGCCAACGCCACCCACTTCTTCATGGCCTGTCGCCCCGAACGTCCGAGAGAACATTACGCAATCGACTTTTCCACGGCTGACGCGTTCGACTACGTCCCGTTGCTGCGCACGGCCTGCCTACTGTCCGGCGACGAAATCCATTTGCCCGGTGCGAAGCTAAAGCTCAACCCGGCCCAGCTGCCCTTCGTCCAGCAGGTCGACGGCCGCCGCACGATTCGGGAGATCATCGAGTCGGTGGCACAGCGCGACGACGTCGGACCGGAAAACGCCGATCTGGTAACCGAATTCGGCCGCAAGTTGTTCCAGTCGCTGTGGCGCCTCGACTTCTTGGCGATGGCGCTGAACACCGGCGCCTCCGGCTAGCCTTTCACGACGTTTCGGTGGTCCCGTTGTTGTCGGCTTTGGCCGCCAGAAGGCCCTGGCGCAACGCGGCGATCGCGTGCGCGGCCCGGTTCGCCGTGTCGGTGTAGCCTTCCAAATCGACTGCGCTCTCGGCATTTTCGGCCAGGGTGTGAGACAGTCGCGCGGTGTCCTTCAGGGTGCGGATGGCCGCCCAGATCGCTTCCTCGAGTTCGTCGCCGTACGCCACCAGCAGCGCCTGTGCGGTCCATGCGTGGCCGACCTGGCACCGGTACCCGTTGTCGGCAACGGCCATCAGGGCACCGTTGCAGCTCGGGCAGGTGTACCCGGTCGGCGGCCCCAGGTCCTCCATGCCGACAACTGCCGCGAACTGGCTGTCCATCGCGATCTGGTTCTCCAGCTCGAGCCGCCCGTCCGGGTCCGCCGGCTGCTCTTCGATGTTGCGGTCGGCCAACTGGGCCAGCAGGTTCCCGACCTCCTTGGCCGTCGCGGTGTGATCGGCCGCAGCGGCTTTTATGGCATTGTTCGGCAGATCGGGAAACAGCGCGTCCGCCGGTTCCTGGACCACGGTGACTCCTCCCTTGGCCTTGATGGCGCGCAGCCCGGCCACGCCGTCGTCGAGCAGTCCCGACATCAGGACACCGATTGCCCGGGGGCCGTAGTCCAGCGCGACGGACCGGAAAAGCGCATCGATCCCCGGTCGGCGACCGCTCTCCCACGGACCATCCGACAGGGCCACCCGATGGTCGCGGGCAAGCAGATGGTGATCGGGCACCGCGGCATATATCCGCCCGGCCTCCAGGACAGCGCCGTCGACGGCCGCGACGGCCGGCAACGGCCCGCATCGGCCGATGATCTGGGCCAGCAGGGAAGGCGCTCCCCGGCCCATGTGGATGACGATCATGACCGCGAACGGGAAGTCGGCCGGCATACCCGCCGCCAGTTCGCACAACGCTTCGATGCCGCCGGCGGATGCGCCGATCGCCACCACACCTTCAGCAGGTGTCGCCGTACGCTCCATATCTCGACCCACCATCGTCTCCAAACGTATGGCTTCAAGGCTGAGCCCTGCACGGGCCGACGCCAAGGGCCGTAAGCCTCTATCTGGCGCTCCGCCGCGCGCGTGGGAAAGCCTCGAGGCGCCGCGATCACAGTGGTCAGCGGGATTTGACGGTGCAGGTACGGACTCGCGGACCAAATGTTCGGCCTGCCGCCGACGGCGCGGCGACCCGCCACTCATACACTGGCGTATCGTGGGCATGCTGTTTGGTCTTGCTTCGTGGATCGTTTATTGGGTGCTCGTCGGCAACGTGCCGTTCGGCGCCGCCGCGTTGGCGGCCCTGGCGGTCGCGGTCATCGCGCTGGTGATCGGGGTGGTCGGCGGCAAGCCGGAACGAACACTCGAAATCGGTTCTGTCGCAGTCTTTGTGGTGTTGGCGGCGCTGACCTTCGCGCTGGGCGACGCGTTCGCCCAGCGGTGGATGCTGCCGCTCAGCACTGGAGGCTTCCTCGTGGTGGCGCTGGTCGGCACGCTGACGGGCAGGCCCTTCGTGCGTGCGTTCGCCGGCGCGGAACAACCCGCCGACGTCGTCAAGACCGAACTGTTCGGCCGGGCCGTCGGCGTCCTGAGCTGGATCTGGGTGGCGACGGCGGCCGGTATGACGGTGTCGTCGGCGATCCCGCCGATCGTGCGGGGTGACGCCACGATCCTGGACACCGGGACCCCGTTGTCGTACGTGTGTTACTGGCTGATTCCGTTCGCGCTGCTCGGTCTGGCGGCGCTGGCCTCGCGATTCCTGCCGGCGCGGATGCTGATCGGCGTCGATGACCTCGAGCGCGAGACCTCGTTCGTCGCCTACGACGAAGCCACCATCGACGAGCTCTACTTCCTCGCGCAGGAACACGCGAACCGGGAGGTCGGCCCCGGCAAGGAGGCCTACAACGTCAAGGTCGGGGGCATGGGCACCCCCTTGACCGGCGACGAGTCGCGCAAGTCGTGGCCGTCGACCTACAAGGTGCGCGACAAGCGGCGCTGACCGGGCGCCGCGCTCGCGATCGCCGCTAGGCCGATGGCGGCGACCCGCTTCGCCCGGCTTCGCCGCGCTCGCGATCGCCGCTAGGCCGATGGCGGCGACCCGCTTCGCCCGGCTTCGCCGCGCTCGCGATCGCCGCTAGTTCGTTGGCGGCGACCCGCTTCGCCCGGCTTCGCCGCGCTCGCGATCGCCGCTAGGCCGATGGCGGCGACCCGCTTCGCCACCGGGCGCCGCGCTCGCGATCGCCGCTAGGCCGATGGCGGCGACCCGCTTCGCCCGGCTTCGCCGCGCTCGCGATCGCCGCTAGGCCGATGGCGGCGACCCGCTTCGCCCGGCTTCGCCGCGCTCGCGATCGCCGCTAGTTGTCGTGACCCGGGAGGTTGTTAACGGCGTGCCTGCTTGAAATTGGGAGGACCTCCTGACGGAGTGGATGTGTCTGG
>NZ_LZJM01000166.1:0-8793 GCF_001667665.1 Mycobacterium sp. E342 | reverse complement strand
CGGGTGGTCGTGGACCGATATCTGGTTGCCGGCGATCCGGCTGGCCGAGCAGGGCTGGGTTGGTGGGTGGGAGCGCCAGCCAGATGCCGACGGCGCAGAGGGCCACCACGGCGACCGCCGCGGCCGCCACGATCGGCCAGCGGTTGCGCCGGTGCGGCGCGACCGGCCGTCCGGATTCCGCTGCGGGCGAGATGATTTCGCTCTGCCGCAGGATGGTGTCGGCGCGTTCCCGCTCCGGGGCGCTGAGCGCCCTGTGTGCGGCGTCGGCCAGGGCGCCGGCGGTGGGGTAGCGCTCGATCGGGTCCTTGGCCATGCCGCCGGCGATCACCGCGTCGAACGCGCGACTCACCCCGCAGCCCCGCTCGCTGGGTTTGGGGATGGGCCGCATCATGTGGGCGCTGATGAGCATCCCGGTGCTGTCGGCGCGGTAGGGCGGGGTCGCGGTCAGGCACTCGTAGAGCACGCAGGCCAGCGCGTAGACATCGGCGCCGGGGGTCACCTCGTCGCTGGAAAACCGTTCGGGCGCCATGTATTTCAGGGTGCCCACCGCGGTGCCCAGTTGGGTGAGCTTCTCGTCGGACTGTGCGCTGGCGATCCCGAAGTCGACGAGGTACGCGAAATCGTCGGCGGTGATCAGGATGTTCTGCGGTTTGACGTCACGATGGGTAACCCCGGCCGCGTGGGCGGCGTCAAGGGCCGACGCGACCTGCTCGATGATGGCCACGGCGCGCGCCGCGGGCAGCGGCCCCTCCCGCTCGAGCAGGCTGCCCAGATCGACGCCCTCGATGAGGCGCATCTCCAGGTACAGCTGCCCGTCGATTTCGCCATAGTCGTGGATGGGAACCACGTGCGGTTCCAGCAGCCGACCGGTGATGCGGGCCTCGCGCTCCATGCGTTTTCGGAACACCGGGTCCTGGCTGAAGGTGTGCGACATCAGCTTCAGCGCCACCTTCCACTGCTTGACGGTGTGCTCGGCCTCGTAGACCTCGCCCATCCCGCCCCGGCCCAGCAACCGCTTGAGCCGGTAGGGACCGAACATCGTCCCCGCCCGCGAGCCGTGCGCGCCGGTCACTGCTGACTCCCATCGAAGAGGTGAGCGCCCACCGGCCCCACCGCAGAAAAAGTACAACATGCAGGGGTGAACCTCGCGGCTTCGCCGGACCCGGAGCGGCCCCGGGGGCCTGGTCGAACGGAATGCCTTGTGCGGCAGCGACGTCGGCTTACCCCAGCAGCTTGGTCAGCCAGGTCGGGTCCTGGTAGTTCACCGACGCGGTGCCGTCCCACACGAACGGTGTGGAATTGGCGTTCAGCCCCGACAGCGTCGCGTAGCCGTTCGCGGACTTCGTCTTACCCGTGCCGACGTCGTCGCCCGATTTGATGCAGGTCAACACGTCGGCATCCGCGCCCACGGTCTTGGCCAGCGAAGCGAGCTCCCCGTCGGTACGGTCCTCCGCCGCGTCCTCGGCCGGCTGGAAGTTGCTGGCGAACAAGCCCGAATAGAAGGCGGTGTACAGCTTGGGGTCGTTCTGCGCGGCTACGCAGTAGGACGCCGCGACGGCCCGGGTGGAGTAGTTCTTGCTGTGCGACTTGTCGTCGAGGAAGTCCAGCAGGTGGTAGCGCACCGCGAGCTTCTTGTTGTTCACCGCGGTGTCGATGTCGCCCGCGTTCGACCGGATGAAACTGCCGCACGGCGGGCAGATGGGTTCGTTGAAGATATCGATCGTCATCGGCGCCGCCGAGCTGCCCACGTACACGCCGTCGTCGAGCACCCGCAGCGCGACGGCGTCCGGCGGCGGCGGTTGGGGGGCCGGCGCGGTCGGGGACGACGACTCCCACGGCCGGAGGATGGCGAGGACCAGACCCACGACGGCCAGTACGGCGACGCCGGCGATGCCGACCCACAGCCAGGGCTTCCGGGTCGGCCGCGGCGGTTGGCCCCAGGGCGGCGCCGCGACGGGGCCGGCGGATCCCCATGCGGGCGCCCCCGCCCAGCCCGTCGGCTGGGGGACCGGGGCCGGCGGCGCCGCCCACATCGGGCCGGACGCCGGCGCGTGCGCCGGGGGAGCCTGGGCGACTCCGGCGGCTGGCTGGTTGGCGAACGCGGCCGGTATCCGTGCCACCTGGCTGCGCTGCAAGATGTCGGTGGCGCGGTCCCGGTCGGGTTCGGCCAGCGCCGCGTAGGCGGCCGCGGACAGGTCACCGCAGGTGGTATAGCGGTCCGCGGGATCCTTGGCCATCCCGCGTGCGATCACCGCGTCGAAGGCGGCCGGGATGCCGGGCCGCGCGGCGCTGGGCCGGGGGATCGGCTGGTGCAGGTGGGCGCCCATCACGCTGACCTGGTCCCCGGTGTACGGCGGGGATCCGGTCAAGCACTCATAGAGCACGCAGGCCAGGGCGTAGATGTCGGCCCGGTGGGTGATCTCGGCGTCGCCGAACCGCTCGGGGGCCATGTACTTGACGGTTCCCACCGTGGTGCCGAACTGCGTCAGCTTCTCGTCGGACGTGGCGCTGGCGATCCCGAAGTCGACGAGATAGGCGAAGTCGTCGCCGCTCACCAGGATGTTCTCCGGCTTGACGTCGCGGTGCAGCACCCCGGCGGCATGCGCGGCGTCGAGCGCCGAGCCGATCTGGCGCACGATGGCCACGGCCCGCGGTGGGGACAGCGGGCCGTACCGGCTCAGCATGGTGCCCAGGTCTTTGCCGTCGATCAGGCGCATGTCGACGTAGAGCTGGCCGTCGATCTCGCCGAAATCATGAATCGGGACGACGTGCGGTTCCTGCAGCCGGCCCGCGGTGCGCGCCTCGCGCTGCATGCGGGAGCGGAAGACGGGGTCGTTCGACAGCGTCTGTGACATCAATTTCAGCGCCACGATGCGTTCGCGCACCGTGTCCTCGGCCTCGTACACGTCACCCATGCCGCCGCGGCCCACCAGCCGCCGCAGCCGATACGGACCGAACTGCGAACCCTCCCGCGAGTCCGCGGTCGTGTCACCCATCCCGACTCCTCAGCCACCGACCGTGCGCAGGCATAAGGCTAAGGTTTCACCGGCCGGTGGGCACGGCGAATAGCGAAAGCCAGCTAATCGACGGTCCTTCGATCAACGGGGTTCGTCGTCACCGCCGCTGTGTTCGGTGAGACCCTCGCGGGACAGGGCCCGGACGAATCCGAAGGCCTGCATCCCGGCGGGCCCGGGGTTTTCGGTGATCCAGTCGTTGATCTTGCCCAACGCGTTGGCCAGGTCATCGCGCCGGACGCGGATCAGGTAGGTCATGCGGTCGTCGTCCGGATCGTCGATGGACTCGGCGACGGCGACGGGATTCTTGAAGGCGTAGGCGATCCCGTGCACGGAGTCATGGTTCAGCGCCCACTGAAGTTCGCTGGGCCGCAGCCGGTTCACCGCCAGGTTGCGGTAGTCGTGATCGTCTCTTGAGCTGCTCACCTGGCCGATGGTCCTCCTCTGTGTGGCTCGAGAAAGTGGACGGCGAGGAACTGAAAACGATGCCGCGCAGGCGATTCGATGTGAGGGTGAAAACGGGGCATTTCCATCATAGGAAGCCAGCGCATTCGCTGCATTTCGAACGCTGCCCGACAGCTCGGCCGGCCGGGCCGACCTGCTGTCACCTGCTGGGCCGAGATCAGGACATCAGGTGGCTGACGAAAGTGGGATGCACCAACAGCGCGATGCCGAGAAGTATCAGGGCCGCCGCCGTCACGCGCCTCAGTTGATCGCCGAACGGGGTCGACCTCTCCAGCCAGATCGCCACCGCCAGCGCCAGCATCCACGCCAATTGCATTGTGCCGAAGGCGATCAGCAACAGCATCAGCATCCAGCAGGAACCGACGCAATAGAGGCCGTACCGGCCGCCGGCGACAAATGCGCGGCCGGCCCCGCTGAGGTGGCCGGACCCGGCGGGGGCGGAGACCGGCCGGCGGCAATGCCGCAGGCACGTCGCCTTGAAGGGCGTGAGCTGGTGCAGACCCGCGAGCACGGCCACCGCGCCGGCGACGCGGCCAACCCATGAGCACGTGTGGACCATCGGATCCAGGCGGACCGACGCCAGATAGGCCGGAATGCCCACCGCGGCCCACAAGCCCAGATATCCGGTGACGAACATGATCGCCGGCGCGACCTTGCCGGCGGCGGTGTGGGCGTAGCGCCGGACGACGGGCAGGACGGGAGGCAGCATCATCGCGGCCATCATCGCCACCCACGCGATGAGGAATGCGGCCAGCGACATCGCGGACTGGGCATCCATCTGCATCGAGTCGCCTCGCATGGCCGCGGCGCTGGCCACCGACCACCACCAACCCAGACCCGCTACGGCCAGCAGGATCGCCGGCAACCAGATATCGGTCCACGACCACGCCCGTCGTCGGCTTTCCTCCACCCGCCCAGCTCCCTTCCTTGATGTCCCGACCATCATCTTGGTCGTCACCCTACCCCACCCCCGGTGGGGTAGGGTATGTTGGCGGCAGAGGTCCGGACGACGACAGTTGGAGAGCGGATATGGGCGAAGACTTGACGGACAAGAAGCGCGCGGCGCTGAATCGGCTCAAGACGGTCCGCGGCCACCTCGACGGGATCATCCGGATGGTGGAGTCCGACGCCTACTGCGTCGACGTGATGAAGCAGATCTCCGCGGTTCAGTCCTCGCTCGAACGCGCGAACCGGGTGATGCTGCACAACCACCTGGAGACGTGTTTCTCCGCCGCGGTGATCGATGGCCGTGGTCAAGCCGCCATTGACGAACTGATCGACGCGGTCAAGTTCACACCCGCTTTGACCGGCCCGCAGGCGCAACTCACCGGTGCCGCGGTCGGCGAGGCCACCGACAACGAGCCGGCGACGGCCGGAAGCGGCGGTTGACGACAGGATTTGCCGTGCCGACGACGGCACGCTGTGACCGGGCAACGAGACGAAGGGATGGGTAAAACCATGGCGCTGCATGGATTTGTGGCAAAGGCGATGCCGACGGTGGTGACCGGGGTGGTGGGGGCGGCCGCCTACGAGGCCTTGGCGAAGGCCCCGTGGCGGAAGGCCACCGTGGTGGCCACGGCCTGGGGCATCCGGGTCGCTCGCGAGGCGGAGCGCAAGGCGGGGCGAAGCGCCGAGCAGGCTCGACTGACCGTCGCCGACGTGATGGCGGAGGCGAGGCAGCGTGCCGGTCAGGAAGGTGCGCCGCTGACGGTGGCGGGCCCGGGCGACGGCGAATGACCACTGCTGTCCTGGGCGACGTCGACGTCGCCCTGAAGGTGGTATCGGACGCATCCGGCCGGATGCGGGTGCACGTCAAGGGTTTTCCTGTCGACGCGATCCGTGCCGTCGCGATCGAGGAGAGTGTCGTCCGGGTGGCCGGCGTGCAAGCCGTGCAGGCCTATCCGCGGACGGCGTCGGTGGTGATCTGGTATTCGCCCGAGCAGTGCGACACCACCGCCGTGCTCACGGCGATCGCCGAAGCCGAACACGTCCCCGCAGAACTCGTGCCCGTGCGCGCTCCGCACTCGGTCGACATCCCCAAGACGGGGGTGGTGAGCAGGATAGTGAGCGGCATCGGGTTGGCGCTCTTTGGCCCGCGGCCTCGCGCGTCGGAGGATTCGGCCGATGCCGCGAGTTGCGGCGGCTGCGGTGCCGCACCGGTCACCGGGGGAACGCTGTCGGCCGACGAGCAGAGCAGGCGCGAGCGACGCAGGTGGCTGCGCCGGGTGTTGCTGGCCTTCCCGTTGGGGCTGGTGGCGATGGCGTCGACGATGGTCTTCGGCGCCTATCCGTGGGCCGGTTGGCTGGCCTTCGCCGCAACGGTGCCGGTGCAGTTCGTCGCCGGGTGGCCCTTCCTCAAGGGGGCGGCACAGCAGGCGCGGGCGGGGACGTCCAGCATGGACACGCTCGTCGCGCTGGGCACACTGACCGCGTTCGTCTACTCCACCTACCAGTTGTTCGTCGGTGGACCCTTGTTCTTCGACACCTCGGCGCTGATCATCGCGTTCGTCGTGTTGGGGCACTATTTCGAGGCACGCGCCCAAGGCAAGGCGAGGGAGGCCATCACCAAGCTGCTGGAGATGGGTGCGAAGGAGGCCACCCTGCTCGTCGACGGCGCGGAGCTGCTCGTACCGATCGATCAGGTCCGGGTCGGCGACCTGGTGCGGGTGCGCCCCGGCGAGAAGATTCCCGTCGACGGCGAGATCGTCGACGGGCGCGCCGCCGTCGACGAGTCGATGCTGACCGGCGAGTCGGTTCCCGTCGAGAAATCGGTGGGTGACCGCGTTGCCGGAGCGACGGTCAACACGGACGGAATCTTGACCGTGCGCGCCACCGCAGTCGGGGCCGACACGGCCCTGGCCCAGATCGTCCGCCTGGTGGAGCAGGCACAGGGCGGCAAGGCTCCGGTACAGCGGCTGGCCGATCGCGTCTCGTCCGTGTTTGTCCCCGCGGTGATCGGCGTGGCCGTCGCGACCTTTGCGGGTTGGACGCTGCTCGCCGCCAACCCGCTCGCCGGCATGACCGCCGCGGTCGCGGTCCTGATCATCGCCTGCCCCTGTGCCCTGGGTCTGGCCACCCCCACGGCGATCATGGTCGGCACCGGGCGTGGCGCCGACCTCGGGATCCTCGTCAAGGGCGGCGAGGTGCTGGAAGCGTCGAAGAGGGTCGACACGGTGGTGTTCGACAAGACCGGCACCCTCACCCGCGCCCAGATGCGGGTGACCGACGTCGTCGTGGGCAAGCGGCGCCAGCCCGATCCGGTGCTGCGGATCGCCGCCGCCGTCGAGTCGGGCTCCGAACATCCCATCGGCGCGGCGATCGTCGCCGCGGCGCGGGAGCGGGGGCTGACGGTTCCGGCCGCCACCGCGTTCAACAGCATCGCCGGGCACGGGGTGCGCGCCGAGGTGGACGGCAAGTCCGTCGTCGTCGGGCGGCGCAAGCTGGTCGACGAGCAGAATCTGCAGCTGCCCGACGACCTCGCCGCGGCAGCCGCCGAGCTGGAAGGGCAGGGGCGGACGGCGGTGTTCGTCGGCCAGGACGGCCACGTCGTCGGCGTGCTCGCCGTGGCCGACACGGTGAAAGACGACGCCGCCGGCGTGGTCCGGCAGCTGCACGACATGGGGTTGCAGGTCGCCATGATCACCGGTGACAACGCCCGCACGGCTCACGCCATCGCCGAACAACTCGGCATCGACCGCGTGCTTGCCGAGGTGCTGCCGCAGGACAAAGTCGCCGAGGTGCGCCGGCTGCAGGACGAGGGTCGGGTTGTCGCCATGGTCGGCGACGGGGTCAACGACGCCCCCGCCCTGGTGCAAGCCGATCTGGGCATTGCAATCGGCACGGGCACCGACGTGGCCATCGAAGCCTCCGACATCACGCTGATGTCTGACCGGCTCGACGGTGTGGTGCGCTCGATTCAGCTGTCCCGGCAGACCCTGCGCACCATCTACCAGAACCTCGGGTGGGCCTTCGGCTACAACACCGCCGCCATCCCGCTCGCCGCCCTGGGGTCGCTGAATCCCGTGGTGGCCGGCGCGGCGATGGGCTTCTCCTCGGTCAGCGTCGTGACAAATTCGTTGCGGCTCCGCCGTTTCGGTCGTGAGGTTGCCCAGAAGGTCGACATCGCCGGTTCGAAAACCGTTGACAGTTAAGGCTTTCGGAGAGCCTTGAGCTAGGAGGCCAGGATGGTCGGATTCAGCCGACGGACGGCACTCGCGGCGCTCGGCGCCAGCGCGGCGGTGGGCATCGGATACGCGGTGCGCGTCGCCGCCGGGCCCGGCCTGCGGATCCGCCTGGCCGACTGTGGCGGCATGATGGGCGCCGGTCACGCCGACATGCGGCTCTACATGGACATGTTCAACCGGCACACGGAGATCACCCGCACGGTTGAAGAGATCCCCGGCGGTGTTCGCACCACAACGCAATCGGCGGCTCCCGATCTGACCGCGCAACTGCACGCGCACGTGTCGAGCATGTATGCGCATCTCGATCAGGGCACCGAGGTGATGTGTATGAGCCAGAGCCTGCCCACGCTGTTCCGCAACGCCGGTGGTTACCGCCGGCAGCTGACACTGACGCCCACGGGCGTCATTGCCGAGGAGACCTCCGATGACCCCGCGCTCGCCGAGGCCATCCGTGCCCACGCCCGTGAGGTGACGGGGTTCGTCCAAGACGGCATGCCGGCGATGATGCGGGGAATGATGGGGCCCGGGTGCATGAGAGGGCCCGGCGGGATGATGGGCCCCGGCGGGATGATGGGCCCCGGCGGGATGATGGGGCCGCGCTGACAGCACCGGGCGCTCGCGGCCCCGCTTGATCAGCGGCGGTACCTCAGGAACAGGTAGTCCTCCAAGACCAGCGCGTGTTCGAGGCGCATCGCGACCGGGGTGGGCAGCGGCGACGGCACCAGGCGGTGGCCCACCGGCTGGCCGGCCGCGAGTTTGGGGGCCAGCGTCACGCAGATCTCATCGACCAGGCCTGCCTCCACCAGCTCGTCGAGCACGGTCGGGCCGCCCTCGCACAGGATGCGGCGCATGCCCCGCTCGCGCAGCAGCGCGACGGCGCGCGCCACGTCCACGGAGTCCTCGCCGGCCAGCAGCACCTCCCGCCGGCCGTCGTCGCCGGGGTGGTCGCGCGCCGCCGCGGCCTGCGCGCAGGTCACCACGATCGGTGGCTGGTCGGGGTTCGCCAACAGCCTCGACGGCAGTTGGCCGCTGCGGCTGATCACCCCGACCGGGGGCGGCGCGCTCCGCCCCGGCTCGGTGAGCCGCACCGGACCGTAGTTCTCGGCGCGCGCGGTCCCGGCGCCCACCAG
>NZ_LZJM01000165.1:0-10249 GCF_001667665.1 Mycobacterium sp. E342 | reverse complement strand
GCGGCGCCTACGGCACCATGCCCGCTGGCCTGGATCTGGCCCCGATCCTCGAGCGAGCGTTGGTCAAGGGGTGACTCACGCGATCAGGCCGGTCGACTTCGACAACCTGCAGACGATGACCTATGAGGTCACCGACCGGGTTGCCCGGATCACCTTCAACCGACCGGAGAAGGGCAACGCGATCGTCGCGGACACCCCGCTGGAGCTCTCGGCGCTGGTGGAGCGGGCCGACCTGGATCCCAATGTGCACGTGATCCTGGTCTCGGGCCGCGGCGAGGGGTTCTGCGCGGGCTTCGACCTGTCCGCCTACGCCGACCGCACCGGTTCGGCCGGCGGGACCGGCGCCTATCGGGGCACCGTGCTGGACGGAAAAACCCAGGCGGTCAACCACTTACCGAATCAGCCCTGGGATCCGATGATCGACTACCAGATGATGAGCCGGTTCGTGCGTGGTTTCTCCAGCCTGATGCACGCCGACAAACCGACGGTGGTCAAGATCCACGGCTATTGCGTGGCCGGGGGCACCGACATCGCGCTGCACGCCGACCAGGTGATCGCCGCCGCCGACGCCAAGATCGGCTACCCGCCCACGCGGGTGTGGGGCGTTCCGGCGGCGGGGTTGTGGGCGCACCGGCTCGGCGACCAGCGCGCCAAGCGCCTGCTGTTCACCGGCGACTGCATCACCGGCGCCCAAGCCGCCGAATGGGGCCTGGCGGTCGAGGCGCCGGACCCGGCCGACCTCGACGAGCGCACCGAGCGGCTGGTGGAACGGATCGCGGCGGTGCCCGTCAACCAGCTGATCATGGTCAAGTTGGCGCTGAATTCGGCTCTGCTGCAACAGGGTGTGGCCACCAGCAGGATGGTCAGCACCGTGTTCGACGGGGTCGCCCGGCACACCCCGGAAGGCCACGCCTTCGTCGCCGACGCCACCGAGCACGGCTTCCGCGACGCGGTGCGGCATCGCGACGAGCCCTTCGGTGACTACGGCCGCCGCGCGTCACAGGTATAGCCATGCCCACCCTGACGGCCCGGTCGGTGGTGCTCAGCGTGCTGCTGGGGGCCCACCCGGCGTGCGCCAGTGCGAGTGAATTGGTCAAGCTCACTTCCGACTTCGGCATCAAGGAGACCGCGCTGCGGGTGGCGCTGACGCGCATGGTCGGCGCCGGCGACCTGATCCGCTCCGCCGACGGTTACCGGCTCTCGGACCGACTGCTGGCCCGCCAGCGGCGCCAGGACGACGCCATCGACCCGCGGCTGCGGCCGTGGCGCGGGGAGTGGGTCACGCTGATCGTGACCAGCGTGGGCGGGGACGCGCGCACCCGGGCCACGCTGCGAAACGCTCTGCACGGCAAGCGCTTCGGTGAGTTGCGCGAAGGCGTCTGGATGCGGCCCGACAACCTGGAGTTCGACCTGGATCCCGAGATCGACGCGCGGGTCCGGGTCCTGCGGGCCCGCGACGACGACCCGACCGGGCTGGCCGCCCAGCTGTGGGACCTGCCCGCCTGGGCGCGGGCCGGTCAGGAGTTGCTCGACGAGATGGCCGCCGCGCCGGACATTCCGGGCCGTTTCGTGGTGGCGGCGGCCACGGTGCGACACCTGCTCACCGACCCGGTCCTGCCCGACGAACTGCTGCCCGGCGACTGGCCGGGGGCCAGGCTGCGTGCGGCGTACCACGACTTCGCCACCGAGCTGCTCGAGCGGCGCGAACCACTATTTGCGGAGGCACAATGAGCGATCCCGTGCGTATCGAGCGCAACGGCCCGGTGACGACGGTCATCTTGAACCGGCCGGCGGCGCGCAACGCGGTCAACGGCCCCACCGCCGCCGCGCTGTACGCGGCGTTCGATGAATTCGACCGCGACGACACCGCGTCGGTCGCGGTGTTGTGGGGGGACGGTGGAACTTTCTGTGCCGGAGCCGATTTGAAGGCTTTTGGCACGCCCGACGCCAACGCGGTGCATCGCACCGGCCCGGGCCCGATGGGGCCGACCCGGATGGTGTTGTCCAAACCCGTGATCGCCGCGGTGAGCGGCTACGCCGTCGCCGGCGGCCTGGAGCTGGCCATCTGGTGCGACCTGCGGGTGGCCGAGGAGGACGCCGTGTTCGGGGTGTTCTGCCGGCGGTGGGGGGTGCCGCTGATCGACGGCGGCACCGTGCGGCTGCCGCGGTTGATCGGGCACAGCCGCGCGATGGACATGATTCTCACCGGCCGCGGTGTCACGGCCGACGAAGCGCTCGCGATGGGGTTGGCCAACCGCGTGGTGCCCACCGGCCAGGCGCGGCAGGCGGCCGAGGAGCTGGCCGCGCAGCTGGCCGCGCTGCCTCAGCAGTGCCTGCGGTCGGACCGGCTTTCGGCCCTACATCAGTGGGGGGCAACGGAATCCGAGGCGATCGACTTCGAATTCGCGAGCATCTCCCGGGTCGCCGCCGAGGCCAACGAGGGTGCGGGGCGGTTCGCCGCGGGCGCCGGCCGGCACGGCGCGTCCGCCGGTTAGGCGACCCGTCGCCTCCTGACTTACGGCGCGAGCCTCACCCTGCCGGGCGGCATGGGGGGCGGCTCCGGACCGGCGCCACCACCGCTGGGAGGGATCCCCGGCTGAGGGGCACCGGGCTCCTGTTGCGGTCCAGGGGGCGCCTGCTGGGCTGGCAGCGGTTGCTGCGGTGGCGACGGGGTCGTGGCGGGCCGGGGTGGCGTCATGATCTGGGCCGTCGGCGGCGGCGGTGGCGGAAGCTGGGGCGGGTCCGGCTGGCCGGTTTCTCCCGCGGGAAACGTTCCCGACACCGGGCCGATCGTGTGGAATGCGGCGGTGTGCGTGGCCGCATCGCTGCGCTGCGGCGGTTCGCTCGCGCCGGGCAAGGGATTCGCCATGGACTGCAGCGAAGCAATCTTCGGTTGGTTGTTCGGACAGTAGGCCTCGACCGAGGCGGAGATGAATCGGGCGACGGTGCGCATGACGCGGTCGGGAGGGTATGGGCCGCCGGCCGAGTTGGCATTGAACGCCCGTTGCTTCATGTCGTCGACCACGCCGCTGGCCGGCATTCCGCCATCGAGTTGGCGGCAAATCCTATGGGCCGTGGCGATGAGGCTCGGCACGTTCTCGAGAGCAGGGATGCCCTTCTGGTCGAGCAGCGCCACAAACTGGTCGTCGGGGTTGGGATCGGCCGCCGCCGCGGGAAGCGTCACGGCGCCGGTCAGTACCACGAAGGCCGTAACCAGCGCGCCGGTGCGGTTGGTGGTACTGGGGAACATGGCTGGAGTCCGTTCTGCTGGGACGATCATATGCCCCGGATACTCCCGCAGCACCCCGGCGAAAACCGATGCCGGCGAACGACTACCGCTCAGCCGCCCTTGGTGATGGTGTTGCCGGAACCCAGGTTGTCGACCTTGGGCTCACCGTCTTTGTAGGTGATGGTGTTGTTCAGCCCCACCACGCTGATGCGGGTGTCGACCTTGTCCAGGGTGATCTTGTTGTTCGTGCCGCCGACGGTCAACGTCGTGCAGTCTCCGGTGACGGTCAGGGTGTTGTCCGAACCGCCCACGTTCAGCGATTTGCCGCTGGCGCAGTCGAGCGTCGTGGTGGTGCCCATCGACCCGTAGTTGAGCGTGTTGCCGATCTCCACCGACGCGGTGGTGCTCGCCCCGCTCGACCCCGTCGTCGGCGCCGCCCCGGCGCTCGTTGTCGTCGTACTGCTCTTCGTCGTCGTGGTGGAACTCGTGGGCGGGTTGGCCGTCGAACTGCAGCCGGCCAGCAATACCGCCGCGACGGCCGGGGCGATGGCGGACGCGGTCAGCCCCGAGGGGCGGTCAAAGATGTGGGCAGTCAATGTTCCTCGATTCCCCTCGGTCGAATGGTGGTGCGGTGTCGGGCTCAGCCGGGTACCTGCTGAAGCCGGTTGGTCATCCCGAGCTCGCGGCCCCGGTCCCAGAGGAACGGCGAGCCGCCGTGGTAGAACACCGTCTGGTCGTAGCCGTAGACGGTGATGTCGTGCGAGACCGAGTCGGCGACGACGGTGTTGGACGAACCCATCACCGTCACCGCGTAGCAGTTGCCCAGCGCCGTCACGTTGTTACGGGTGCCGTTGACCAGCAGGGTGGCGTCGTTGCAATCCAGCGTCTGCTCGATGCCCTCCCCGATGACGTGGGTGTCGCCGTTCTTGGCCTGTGCGGTGGGGGCGGGGATTGCGGCGACGGTCATGATGCAGGTTGCCAACGACCCGGCGACGGTTGTCCAGTTCACTGCGGGCCCCCTTTAGTGACGGGTGGATCTGCTCGATGAGATTACGTCCATCCGGCCATGGCTGAAACAGTTTCGTGCCCGGCGTCAACTAGAGTCATTAGTTAAGCACCCCGATGAACGCAAGCGAAGGGCCCCGCCATGGCAGCTCACCCGGCAACGCCGTCGGCGGCTGGGCGCCCGCGCGCGGGGAGAACCGGCTCGCGCCCTGCCAAGCTGAGCCGCGAAGGCATCATCGACGGCGCGCTCACCTTCCTGGACCGGGAGGGCTGGGACGCCCTCACCATCAACGCGCTGGCGACCCAACTGGGCACCAAGGGGCCGTCGCTGTACAACCACGTGGACAGCCTCGAGGATCTGCGCCGCGCGGTGCGCATCCGCGTCATCGACGACATCATCACGATGCTGAACAGGGTCGGCGAGGGTCGCGCCCGCGACGACGCGGTGCTGGTCATGGCGGGCGCCTACCGCAGCTACGCCCATCACCACCCCGGCCGGTACTCGGCGTTCACCCGGATGCCGTTCGGGGGTGAGGATCCCGAGTACACGGCGGCGACCCGGGGCGCGGCCGCGCCGGTGATCTCGGTGCTGTCCTCCTACGGCCTCGACGGCGAGGAGGCCTTCCACGCGTCGCTGGAGTTCTGGTCGGCGCTGCACGGCTTCGTGCTGCTGGAGATGACCGGTGTGATGGACGACATCGACACCGACGCGCTGTTCTCGGACATGGTGCTGCGGCTGGCGGCGGGGCTGGAGCGGCGCGTCGCGCACGACAGCGCAAGCGGTTAGGTCCGATGGTGGCGACCCGCTTCGCCCGGCTACGCCGCGCTCGCGATCGCCACGAGTCCGATGGTGGCGACCCGCTTCGCCCGGCTACGCCGCGCTCGCGATCGCCACGAGTCCGATGGTGGCGACCCGCTTCGCCCGGCTACGCCGCGCTCGCGATCGCCACGAACCGCCGCTTTGACCTGCGAGACCGGCGGCGGGTATTGTGGAGGTTCGTGCCTGGCGGCTTACGGCGCCTAACCGTAAGGAAGTGGATGCCGGGCAAATTCGCATGTCCACGATGCATCGGATCTCCTCCGGTGCGCAGCGCGTGCGACACACCCGGCCGCGGGGTAGTGCGGCAGGGCAAAACTGCAGTACGAAGACTTGAGAACAGCCGACAGACACCGAACACGAACACAGAAAGCGTCCTAGATGCCAACGATTCAGCAGCTGGTCCGCAAGGGTCGCCGCGACAAGATCGCCAAGGTCAAGACCGCGGCCCTGAAGGGCAGCCCGCAGCGCCGTGGCGTATGCACTCGCGTGTACACCACCACTCCGAAGAAGCCGAACTCGGCGCTTCGGAAGGTTGCGCGCGTGAAGCTGACGAGCCAGGTCGAGGTCACCGCCTACATCCCGGGTGAGGGCCACAACCTGCAGGAGCACTCGATGGTGCTGGTCCGTGGTGGCCGAGTCAAGGACCTGCCCGGTGTGCGGTACAAGATCATTCGCGGTTCGCTCGACACCCAGGGGGTCAAGAACCGCAAGCAGGCTCGCAGCCGTTACGGCGCCAAGAAGGAGAAGAGCTGATGCCGCGCAAGGGGCCCGCGCCGAAGCGTCCGTTGGTCAACGACCCGGTCTACGGGTCGCAGTTGGTCACCCAGCTGGTGAACAAAGTTCTCCTGCAAGGGAAGAAATCGCTGGCCGAGCGCATTGTTTATGGAGCGCTCGAGAATGCCCGGGACAAGACGGGCACCGATCCCGTGATCACGCTCAAGCGCGCCCTCGACAACGTCAAGCCCGCGCTGGAGGTGCGCAGCCGCCGCGTCGGCGGTGCGACCTACCAGGTGCCGGTCGAGGTCCGTCCGGACCGGTCCACCACGCTGGCGCTGCGCTGGCTTGTCAGCTTCTCGCGGCAGCGCCGGGAGAAGACGATGGTCGAGCGGCTGGCGAACGAGATCCTGGACGCCAGCAACGGCCTGGGAGCCTCCGTCAAGCGGCGTGAGGACACCCACAAGATGGCCGAGGCCAACCGCGCCTTCGCGCACTATCGCTGGTAAAGGCGGCGTCCGGCGCCGAACTGGCAGAGTGGCCGGGCGCAACTAAGACAGCAACCAAGCAATCGAAAGAGTGGGAACTTCTGTGGCACAGAAGGACGTGCTGACCGACCTGACCAAGGTCCGGAACATCGGCATCATGGCGCACATCGACGCCGGCAAGACGACGACGACGGAGCGCATCCTCTACTACACCGGTATCAGCTACAAGATCGGTGAGGTCCACGACGGCGCCGCCACCATGGACTGGATGGAGCAGGAGCAGGAGCGGGGGATCACCATCACCTCCGCCGCCACCACCTGCTTCTGGAACGACAACCAGATCAACATCATCGACACCCCCGGTCACGTCGACTTCACCGTCGAGGTGGAGCGCAGCTTGCGCGTGCTCGACGGCGCCGTGGCCGTCTTCGACGGCAAGGAGGGTGTCGAGCCGCAGTCCGAGCAGGTGTGGCGTCAGGCCGACAAGTACGACGTCCCCCGGATCTGCTTCGTCAACAAGATGGACAAGATCGGCGCCGACTTCTACTTCTCGGTGAAGACCATGGAGGAGCGGCTGGGTGCCAACGTCATCCCGATCCAGCTGCCCGTCGGCTCGGAAGGCGACTTCGAGGGCGTCGTCGACCTGGTCGAGATGAAGGCCAAGGTGTGGAGCGCCGAGGCCAAGCTGGGCGAGAAGTATGACGTCGTCGACATCCCGGCCGACCTGCAGGAGAAGGCCGACGAGTACCGCACCAAGCTGCTGGAGGCCGTCGCCGAGACCGACGAGGCGCTGCTGGAGAAGTACCTGGGCGGCGAGGAGCTCACCGTCGAGGAGATCAAGGGCGCCATCCGCAAGCTGACCATCAGCTCGGAGGCGTACCCGGTGCTGTGCGGCAGCGCGTTCAAGAACAAGGGCGTGCAGCCCATGCTGGACGCGGTCATCGACTACCTGCCCTCGCCGCTGGACGTCCCGCCGGCCGTCGGGCACGCCCCGGGCAAGGAGGACGTCGAGGTCATCCGCAAGCCGTCGACCGACGAGCCGTTCTCGGCGCTGGCGTTCAAGGTCGCGACGCACCCGTTCTTCGGCAAGCTCACCTACGTCCGGGTGTACTCGGGCAAGGTCGACTCCGGCAGCCAGGTCATCAACTCCACCAAGGGCAAGAAGGAGCGGCTGGGCAAGCTGTTCCAGATGCACTCCAACAAGGAGAACCCGGTGGAGACCGCGTCGGCGGGTCACATCTACGCGGTGATCGGCCTGAAGGACACCACCACCGGCGACACCCTGAGCGACCCCAACGACCAGGTCGTGCTGGAGTCGATGACCTTCCCGGACCCGGTCATCGAGGTGGCCATCGAGCCCAAGACGAAGAGCGACCAGGAGAAGCTGTCGCTGTCGATCCAGAAGCTCGCCGAAGAGGACCCGACGTTCAAGGTGCACCTGGACCAGGAGACCGGCCAGACCGTGATCGGCGGGATGGGCGAGCTGCACCTGGACATCCTGGTGGACCGCATGCGCCGCGAATTCAAGGTCGAGGCCAACGTCGGTAAGCCGCAGGTGGCCTACAAGGAGACCATCAAGCGGGCCGCGAACAACGTCGAGTTCACCCACAAGAAGCAGACGGGTGGCTCCGGCCAGTTCGCGAAGGTGATCATCAACCTCGAGCCGTTCACCGGCGAGGATGGCGCCACCTACGAGTTCGAGAACAAGGTCACCGGTGGCCGCATCCCCCGGGAGTACATCCCGTCGGTGGACGCGGGCGCGCAGGACGCGATGCAGTACGGCGTGCTGGCCGGTTACCCGTTGGTGAACCTCAAGGTCACGCTGCTCGACGGCGCCTTCCACGAGGTCGACTCGTCGGAGATGGCGTTCAAGATCGCCGGTTCGCAGGTGCTGAAAAAGGCTGCCGCGCAAGCACAGCCGGTGATCCTGGAACCCATCATGGCCGTCGAGGTCACCACGCCCGAGGACTACATGGGCGACGTGATCGGCGACCTGAACTCTCGCCGTGGCCAGATCCAGGCCATGGAGGAGCGGAGCGGTGCACGCGTCGTCAGGGCGCACGTGCCGCTGTCGGAGATGTTCGGCTACGTCGGCGACCTGAGGTCCAAGACCCAAGGCCGGGCGAACTACTCCATGGTGTTCGACTCGTACGCCGAAGTGCCGGCGAACGTGTCGAAGGAGATCATCGCGAAGGCGACGGGTCAGTAAACATCTGCTCGGAGTAATCTTGCCGGGTCATTGCAAAGCCTTGGGCGCGGCACAACTGAAAACACCAACACTGCTTTAACAAGCACCAACAAGTCCAGGAGGACAACGAAGTGGCGAAGGCGAAGTTCGAGCGGACGAAGCCGCACGTCAACATTGGGACCATCGGTCACGTTGACCACGGCAAGACGACGCTGACCGCGGCTATCACCAAGGTTCTGCACGACAAGTACCCGGACCTGAACGAGTCCCGCGCGTTCGACCAGATCGACAACGCGCCCGAGGAGCGTCAGCGCGGTATCACCATCAACATCTCCCACGTGGAGTACCAGACCGACAAGCGGCACTACGCCCACGTCGACGCCCCCGGCCACGCCGACTACATCAAGAACATGATCACCGGCGCCGCCCAGATGGACGGCGCGATCCTGGTGGTCGCCGCCACCGACGGCCCGATGCCGCAGACCCGCGAGCACGTGCTGCTGGCGCGTCAGGTGGGCGTGCCCTACATCCTGGTGGCGCTGAACAAGGCCGACATGGTCGACGACGAGGAGCTGCTGGAGCTCGTCGAGATGGAGGTCCGCGAGCTGCTGGCCGCCCAGGAGTTCGACGAGGACGCCCCGGTCGTTCGGGTGTCGGCGCTCAAGGCGCTCGAGGGCGACGCGAAGTGGGTCGAGTCCGTCGAGCAGCTGATGGACGCGGTCGACGAGTCGATCCCCGACCCGGTCCGCGAGACCGAGAAGCCGTTCCTGATGCCGGTGGAGGACGTGTTCACCATCACCGGTCGTGGCACGGTGGTCACCGGTCGTGTCGAGCGCGGCGTGATCAACGTGAACGAGGAAGTCGAGATCGTCGGCATCAGGCCGACCAGCACCAAGACCACGGTCACCGGTGTGGAGATGTTCCGCAAGCTGCTCGACCAGGGGCAGGCCGGTGACAACGTCGGTTTGCTGCTGCGCGGTATCAAGCGCGAGGACGTCGAGCGCGGTCAGGTCGTCACGAAGCCCGGCACCACCACGCCGCACACCGAGTTCGAGGGCTCGGTCTACATCCTGTCCAAGGATGAGGGCGGCCGGCACACGCCGTTCTTCAACAACTACCGTCCGCAGTTCTACTTCCGCACCACCGACGTGACCGGTGTGGTGACGTTGCCGGAGGGCACCGAGATGGTGATGCCCGGTGACAACACCAACATCTCGGTGAAGCTGATTCAGCCCGTCGCCATGGACGAGGGTCTGCGGTTCGCGATCCGTGAGGGTGGCCGCACCGTCGGCGCCGGCCGGGTCGTCAAGATCATCAAGTAGGTTCGTCCGCGCTAAAGCCCGGATTGCCGATCACGGCAATCCGGGCTTTATGCGTTTTACCGGGCCGAACGCGGCCGGCTCCGCTACCATTCCTCGATAAGGGAGTCGGGGGCGGAAGATCGCCGGGAGGTTCGGATGTCCTTCGTATTCGCGACGCCTGAGTATGTCGCCGCTGCGGCGTCGGATCTAGCCAGGATCGGCTGGACGATCACGTCGGCGAACTCGATGGCGCTGGGCCCGACGTCGACCGTGTTGGCCCCGGGTGCCGACGAGGTGTCGGCGGGCATCGCGGCACTGTTCGGCGCGCACTCTCAGGTGTACCAGGCGCTCAGCGCCCAGGCGGCGGCGTTTCACAACCAGTTCGTGCAGCTGATGAATGGCGGCGCCGCGCAATACCTCGCCACCGAGGCCGCCAACACCACGCCGTTGCAGGCCGCGGGGGCACCCGCGTCGATGGCCGCGCAGCTGCCGGCCGCGGCGGCC
>NZ_LZJM01000164.1:0-523 GCF_001667665.1 Mycobacterium sp. E342 | reverse complement strand
TGCGTGGCCGAGAATGGCTATTAGCGCACCACGATTCGCGAGATCGCCCGGGCGGCGAACATCACCAGCGGAAGCCTGTACCACTACTTCCCGAACAAGTCCGAATTGCTGGACGCGGCCGTCGAGGACATCGAGCGCATCGCGTTGCCGCGGCTGCGCGCGGCCGCCGCGCGCCCGGGGACCGCCGTCGACCGCATCGAGGCGGTGCTCGACGAATCGGGCCGGCTCATGCGCGAGTATCCCGATCTTGCCGCCTTCGAGTGGGTGATCCGCGCCGAAGGCGCTGTCGCCCGCGATTCGCGGCTCGCGGCCGACTTCCAGGTGTTTCGCGGAATCATCGAGGGTGTCATCGACGATGCCTACCGCCGGGGCGAGCTCGCGCACCGGGCCGACCGCAACGGCATCGTCGAGGCCGTCTACGCGCTGATCTATGGGTTGACGGAGCTGGCGGCCACGTCGCCGCCCCGGGACTATCACGCCGCGCTGGACGCGGCCAAGAAATTGATCCGGGGAACGTTGCTCG
>NZ_LZJM01000163.1:0-7371 GCF_001667665.1 Mycobacterium sp. E342 | reverse complement strand
CACCCCGCCCGATCCGCCGATGCCGATGGTCAGGCTGCACGCCAGCATCTTCCCGGCGGCGAGGACCACCAAGAACCACAGCGCGTAATGGCCGGCGAAGGCGGCGTACATCACCGGGTAGCCGACTCCGTAGAGCTGCGGCATCGCCAGCAGCAGCAGGCCGAGCACGATCCCGCCGACCGCCGGCCGCGCCCAATCGGGGCGCTCGCCCCACACCCGGTCGCATAGGTCCTCGGTCTTGTACAGGACGTTCTTGAACAGGATGCCGATCAGCCCGGCGATGGCCGCGAGGAGCGCGACCAGCAGGTAGTTGGCGATGTGATTCAGTTCGATGCCGGCGGGCAACTGGGTCAGGAACGGGGCGGAGCCGAAGAAGACGCGGGCGACCACGTCGGCGACCATCGACGACAGCATGATCGTGAAGATCGCCTCGACGGACAGTTCGCGCAGGATTAGCTCGACGGCGAAGAACACCCCGGTGATCGGGGCGTTGAAGGTGGCCGAGATGCCGCCGGCGGCGCCGCAGGCCACCAACACCCGCAGCCGGTTCTCCGGCATCCGCACCCATTGGCCGAAGCCGGACGCCAGTGCCGCCCCGATCTGGACGATCGGCCCCTCACGGCCGACCGAGCCGCCCGTGCCGATGCACAGCGCGGAGGCCAGCGCTTTCACCACCGTCACCTGCGGACGAATGCGGCCGCCGTTCTCCGCGACCGCGATCATGACCTCGGGGACGCCGTGGCCGCGAGCCTCCCTGGCGAACCGCGAGATGAGCGGCCCGTACAGCAGCCCGCCGATGACGGGGATGACCACGAAAAAGCCTATTCCCAGCCAGGGCAAATGGTCGCTGCCCACCCAGCCGTCCTGGCCGAATTCGTCGTGTCCGGTCGCCAACCAGGTGAAGCCGTAGATCAGGTACCGGAAGGCCATCGCGCCCAACCCGGCGCCGAGCCCGACGAAGATCGCGACGCAGAACAACCCAAGCCGGTTCGCGCGCAGCCAGCCCGCGAATCGGCCCACCGCGATGGCCACCGGCCGGGTCGCGCGGACGGGGTCGGCGGCCATCGGTTTCTGCCCCATCCACGCATCCTTCCCCCGACCGCCGCACTTTGCCCGTTGACCGACTCGGGACGGCAAAACGCGACGACCATCTCCCACAGCAAATATTGCACTACGCAATCATCTGGCTTCCGCCAGGTCGGCACCCGGAATAATCGGACCGCGGTCCGGTTATACGAGTAGTTCTCATTACGGAGGTCCACATGCCCGCCATCACCGCAAACACCCTCACATTGCCGCGCGTCGGAGCGGCCGCGCCCGCCGACACCGAGCGGCCGGTCCGGTCGACCACCACCGGGCCGCGAGGCTACGAGGGCGAGGGCTTTCCGGTCGTCCGGGCCTTCGCCGGGGTCAGCGCCGCCGCCCTCGACCCCTTTGTACACATGGACCAGATGGGCGAGGTGGAGTACCAACCGGGCGAGCCGAGGGGAACGGACTGGCACCCGCACCGCGGGTTCGAGACCGTCACCTACATGATCGACGGCAAGTTCGCCCACCAGGATTCGCACGGCGGTGGCGGCCTGATCACCGACGGCGCGACGCAGTGGATGACCGCCGGTTCGGGCATCCTGCACATCGAGACGCCGCCCGCCGAACTGGTCGACAGCGGCGGCCTGTTCCATGGGATCCAGTTGTGGGTGAACCTGCCAAAGCGGGACAAATTCGCGCCGCCCCGCTACCAGGCCATCGAAGGGGGCGACGCGGCGTTGATCGCCTCCGACGACGGCGGAACGCTGGTCCGCATCATCGCCGGCGAGATCGACGGTCACCGCGGGCCCGGCGTCACCCACACGCCGATCACGCTCGCGCACGCCACGATGGAACCCGGCGCCCGCATCAACCTTCCCTGGCGGCGCGATTTCAACGCGCTGATCTATGTCCTGTCGGGCAGCGGATATGTCGGTCCGGTCGCTCACCCGATTCACGCGGGGCAATTGGCGGTGCTCGGGCCCGGAGATCGGATCACCGTGGGCGCCGACCGGGCACAACAATCGGCGCGCATCACGGCCATGGATGTGCTGCTTCTGGGGGGCCAACCCATTCGCGAGCCGGTATTTCACTACGGGCCTTTCGTGATGAACTCCCGGGCGGAATTGGTCGAGGCTGTGCAGGACTACCAGGCCGGGAAGTTCGGCAGCATTCCGCCAAATGCCCTGATGCCGCACCATGGCGGTGGCACACTTTAACGATGCCGTCAGGGGTGAGCCGCCGACCGGGACGGCCCCCTGCGGCAAAGGCCGACGAGACGCGACAGCGGATCATGAGGGCCGCTCGCCTGGTGTTCAGCGAACGCGGCTACGACGGCGCGACGTTCCAGGCGATCGCGGCCCGCGCCGACCTGACGCGGCCGGCGATCAACCATTACTTCTCCAGCAAGCGGGTCCTCTACCGAGAGGTGTTGGAGCAAACCAACGAAGCCATCATCGGGACCGGGATCAGAGAGGCTGAGCGGGAAGCCACACTGCCGGCGCAGCTCGCCGCGTTCATTTCTGTTGCGGTGCGCGCCAATTCCGACACTCCCGCCGGGTCGGCGTTGATTATCACCGGAGTACTCGAGTCGCAGCGCCATCCGGAATGGAACACGACGGAAAACGATTCTGTCCGGATCGTCCGGGAGTTTTTAGTCCGGGCCGTCAATGCTGCAATCGGGCGGGGTGAGGTTCCGGCCGATTTCGACGCGTCGGCGTTGGTCGAGGCACTGGTTGTCCTGATGTGCGGGGTGGGTTTGTACGCCGGCTTCGTCCAGACCCCAGAGGCTCTGCTGGCCATCACCGGGATGATGCGCCGACTGCTCGAAGGCGCCTTCCGGGTGTCCGACGCGTAGCCGCAGTGAAGTTGACCACAAAGCGTATAGGCTAACTAACTTATCCCGGTAGCATGGCCGGGTCATGACTGACCTGGACGCGTCGATACCGCCTTCTTTGCGATCAGCCGGCGACACCTGGACCATCACCGAACTCGTCGGTGCCACCGCGCTCGGCGTCGCCGCGTCGCGCGCCGCGGAGACCGCGGGAGACGATCCGCTGATCCGTGACCAGTTCGCCGGCATATTGGTCTCGTCCGCGGGTCCCGCATGGGCGCGGCTCGCCGACCCCGCGTTGGCCTGGCTCGACGGCGATGAACAGGGACGCCGCGCGCACCGCATCGGTATCGACTACCAGGCCGTGCGGACGCACTTCTTCGACGAATACTTCGACGAGGCCGTCAAGGCCGGGATCCGGCAGGTGGTCATCCTGGCGGCCGGGCTGGACTCCCGGGCCTACCGCTTGAAATGGCCGGACGGCACCGCGGTGTACGAGATCGACCAACCCAAGGTGCTCGAATACAAAACCGGAATCCTGCAGCAGCACGGTGCCGTTCCCACGGCGAGTCGCCGCCCGGTTCCCATCGATCTGCGCGACGACTGGCCGGCGGCGTTGGCCGCGGCCGGATTCGACCGCGCTCAACCGACCGCCTGGCTTGCCGAGGGCCTGCTCCCGTATCTGCCGAGCGACGCGCAAGATCGCCTCTTCGAGATGTTCACCGCTCTCAGCGCCCCGGGGAGCCGGGTGGCGATCGAGGCGTTCGGCTTGAACTCCCGGAGCAATTCGCAGCGCTGGCTGCGGATGCGGGAACGGCTCGGGCTGGACGTCAACGTGCAGGCGCTGACCTATCACGAGCCGGACCGTTCGGACGCCGGCCAGTGGCTGAGCAACCACGGCTGGCAGGTGGAGACCGTGGACAACCGCGAGGAAATGGCCCGGCTGGGCCGCCCGGTGCCCGAAGACCTGGCCGAGGAGGCGGTCCGCAGCACGCTGCTGCGGGCGCGTCTCGGTGAGCCGGCTTCCTAGAACTGTCGCCCTTTCGCCTTACGACCCGAGGAGCAACGCGATGAGCTCACTGCGCACCCACGACGACACCTGGGACATCAAGACCAGTGTCGGCAGTACGGCGGTCATGGTGGCCGCGGCCCGGGCCGTCGAAACCGAACGGCCCGACGCCCTCATCCGCGACCCCTACGCCAAACTTCTGGTGACCAACGCCGGCGCCGGGGTGTTGTGGGAGCACATGCTCGACCCCGACGTCGCGGCCAAGATCGAAGCCCTCGACGCCGACTCCGCGGCGCAGCTCGAGCACATGCGCGGCTACCAGGCCGTGCGCACCCACTTCTTCGACACCTACTTCAACGACGCCGTCGCCGCCGGAATCCGGCAGGTGGTGATCCTGGCGTCGGGCCTGGACTCGCGCGCGTACCGCCTCGACTGGCCCGCGGGCACCGTGGTGTACGAGATCGACCAGCCCCAGGTGCTCGAGTACAAATCCACGACGCTCGCGGAAAACGGCGTGACCCCGTCGACCGATCGCCGCGCGGTGGCCATCGACCTGCGCCAGGACTGGCCGGCCGCGCTGCGCGCGGCGGGCTTCGACCCCACGGCGCCGACCGCGTGGCTGGCCGAGGGCCTGCTGATGTACCTGCCGGCCGAGGCGCAGGACCGGCTGTTCACGCAGATCGGCGAGCTGAGCCCGGCGGGAAGCCGCGTCTCGGCGGAGACCGCGCCCGCGCACGCCGACGAGCGCCGGCAGCAGATGCGTGAGCGGTTCCGCAAGGTCGCCGACGAGCTCGGCATCGAAGAGACGGTCGACGTCGGGGAGCTGATGTACCGCGACGAGCACCGGGCGGACGTCACTGACTGGCTGAACAACCACGGCTGGCGCGCGCAGGCGCAGCGCTCGACGGACGAGATGCGCCGGCTGGGCCGCTGGATCGAGAACGTCGCGCTGGCCGCCGACGACGACGCCTTCTCCGACTTCGTCGTGGCCGAGCGGCTGTAATTCCCCGCCCGCGGGACGGCTCCCGCGACCTACCGATCTTCCGAGCCGCCGGCGTCGGCGCGACGGTCGTGGTGGTCGGCCGGATCCTTTCTACTGCTCTCCCAACCGGATGGTTAGGATCGCGGTTATCACCCACGAGCGTCGCGCGCCGGGAGCGCGGACGCCTCCGGGATGACCGAAGCAGGGAAGGACAACGATGACCACCGAATCGGTTACACCCACGACATCCGCCACCAATGGGGCGCCAGGCCCGCAGCCGGCGAACATCCCCGCGACGGTGGAGCGGCTGCGCAAGACCTTTGCCACCGGCCGCACCCGCGACATCGAGTGGCGCAAACGGCAATTGCTGCAGCTGGCCAAGCTGATGGAAGAGAACGAGGCGGCCATCGCGGACGCCCTCGCCCAGGATCTGGACCGCAGCCCGTTCGAGGCGTTCATCGCCGACGTCGCGACCACGGCCGGCGAAGCGAAGTATGCGGCCAAGCGGGTGCGCAGGTGGACGCGCCGGAAGTACCAGCTGCTCGAGATGCCGCAGCTGCCCGGTCGCGGCTGGATCGAATACGAGCCGTACGGCACGGTGCTGATCATCGGCGCGTGGAATTACCCGTTCTACCTGACGCTGGGTCCGGCGGTCGGCGCGATCGCCGCGGGCAATGCCGTCATCCTCAAGCCCTCGGAGATCGCCGCGGCGTCGGCGCACCTGATGGCCGAGCTGGTGCCCAGATACCTCGACAACGACGCGATCGTCGTCGTGGAGGGCGACGGTTCGGTCAGCCAGGAGCTCATCGCGCAGGGCCTGGACCGCGTGCTGTTCACCGGTGGCACGGAGATCGGCCGCAAGGTCTACGAAGGCGCCGCACCCCACCTGACGCCGTGCACGCTGGAGCTCGGCGGCAAGAGCCCGGTGATCGTGGCGGCCGACGCCGACGTAGACGTCGCGGCCAAGCGGATCGCCTGGATGAAGCTGCTGAACGCCGGCCAGACCTGCGTCGCCCCCGACTATGTGTTGGCGGACGCCAAGATTCGCGACGAGCTGGTGAACAAGATCGGCGCGGCCATCACCAAGTTCACCTCCGACAAGCCCAACGGCATGCGGATCGTCAACCAGCGTCAGTTCGACCGGATCAGCGGCTACCTGGCCGGCGGCGACGGCAAGGTCATCGTCGGCGGCAAGTGCGACCCGTCGAGCCTGCGGATCCAGCCCGCCGTCGTGGTCGACCCCGACCCGGACGGCCCGTTGATGCAGAACGAGATCTTCGGGCCGGTGCTGCCGGTGATCACGGTCCAATCCCTGGACGACGCAATACGTTTCGTCAACTCCCGGCCCAAGCCGCTGTCGGCCTACCTGTTCACCAAGACTCGGGAGACCCGCGAGCGGGTGATCAAGGAGGTGCCGGCCGGCGGCATGCTGGTCAACCACCTGGCCTTCCAGGTGTCGACGGCCAAGCTGCCGTTCGGCGGTGTCGGCGCATCGGGTATGGGCGCCTATCACGGGCGCTACGGTTTCGAGGAGTTCAGCCACCGCAAGTCGGTGTTGACCAAACCGACCCGGCCCGACCTGTCGAGCTTCATCTACCCGCCGTACACGGCGCGGGCCTTCAAGATGGCCCGCCGGATGTTCTGAGACCTCGAATCGCTTATCACGACGTCGTTTTCACCTGAGAGAGGAACCTGATGCCAGGAGTGCAGGATCGCGTCATCGTCGTCACCGGAGCCGGTGGGGGGCTGGGCCGTGAATACGCGCTGACCCTCGCCCGTGAGGGCGCCAGTGTCGTCGTGAACGACCTCGGCGGCGCCCGCGACGGCACCGGCGCCGGCCACAACATGGCCGACCACGTCGTCAACGAGATCAAGGAATCGGGTGGCCGGGCCGTCGCCAACTACGACAGCGTCGCCGAACCCGAGGGCGCGGCCAACATCATCAAGACGGCGCTCGACGAGTTCGGCGCGGTGCACGGCGTGGTGAGCAACGCGGGCATCCTGCGCGACGGCACGTTCCACAAGATGACCTACGAGAACTGGGACGCCGTGCTCAAGGTGCACCTGTACGGCGGCTACAACGTGCTGCGCGCCGCCTGGCCGCATTTCCGCGAGCAGAGCTACGGCAGGGTCGTCGTCGCCACCTCCACCAGTGGCCTGTTCGGCAACTTCGGGCAGACCAACTACGGCGCGGCCAAGCTCGGCCTGGTCGGCATGATCAACACGCTGGCGCAGGAGGGGGCGAAGTACAACATCCACGCCAACGCCGTCGCGCCGATCGCCGCCACCCGGATGACCGAGGACATCCTGCCCAAGGAGGTGCTCGAGAAGCTGACGCCCGAGTACGTCGCGCCGGTGGTGGCCTACCTGTGCACCGAGGAAAACGCCAACAACGCATCGGTTTTCGTCGTTGGCGGGGGCAAGGTGCAGCGAGTGGCGCTGTTCCAGAACGAGGGCGCCAACTTCGACAAGCCGCCGTCGGTGGAGGACGTCGCCGCGCACTGGGCCGAGATCGACGAC
>NZ_LZJM01000162.1:0-56907 GCF_001667665.1 Mycobacterium sp. E342 | reverse complement strand
TGCCGATGTGCCCGCCTCTGAGCGAGAAACGGCCCCATCGGCACGTGCGCCGCGAGTTGTCGCTGTGAGGCGGGCACATCGGCATATCCCTCGAATCGCCGGGGGAATCCGTGCCCGCGAAACCGAGTCGCCTCGGATCGGCGGGCGTACCATCAGCTCACGCTCAACGGCGAGCGAGGACGACATGACTCACACCCACACGAGCTCGACCGACGTCGACAAATGGGACCGCGGTCTAACCGAGCACGTCGTCGCGCTGACCCGCCCGATCGTCAAGCACTATTTCCGTTCCGAGGTGCGCGGGCTGGACAACATCCCGGACGGGCCGTCGCTGGTGGTGGGCAACCATTCCGGCGGGATGCTCACGTTCGATCTCCCGGTGTTCGCCGTCGACTATTACGACACGTTCGGCTACGACCGCCCCCTGTACGCGCTGGGGTTCGACAGCATCTTCGCGGGACCGGCCGGCGACTTTTTTCGGCGCACCGGGGTGATCCGCGCGACGCGCGACAACGCCGCCAAGGCATTGGCCGCCGGTGCGGTCGTGTTGGTTTTCCCGGGCGGCGACTACGACGTGTACCGGCCGACGCTGCAGGAAAACGTCATCAACTTCGCCGGTCGAACCGGCTATATCTCCACGGCCCTGGATGCGAGTGTGCCGATCGTTCCCGCCGTTTCCGTGGGCGGGCAAGAAAGCCAGCTGTTCTTGACTCGCGGGCGGTGGCTGTCGCGGCTGCTTCGGCTCGCCAAGCTGGAGCGCAAGCTACTGCGAACGGACCTCGTGCCGATGACGTTCGGTTTTCCCTTTGGGTTCAGTGTCCTCGCCCCGGTGAACGTGCCGCTGCCCACCAAGATCGTCACCGAGGTGTTGCCGCCGATCAATCTCGCCGAATTCGGCGACACTCACGACATCAAGAGCCTGGACGCGCACGTGCGCTGGAAGATGCAAAAGGCACTGAAAGCTCTTGCCGCCCAACGCCGTTACCCGGTGATCGGTTGAGCCCCCGCGAACACCACGTCGGGGTTGAGGATGCCCGCGGGGTCGAAGCTCTGCTTGATGCGGCGCATGAGGTCGACCTTGACCGGATCTTCGAGTTCCAGGAAGTACGGGGTTTTCGCGCGGCCCAGGCCGTGTTCGCCGGAGATCGCGCCGCCCAATTCCATTGCCAGTGCGAAGATGTCGGTCATCAGCTTCTTGCGCGTGGCCGGGTCCTTGCAGAAGATGGCCAGGTGCACGTTGCCGTCCCCCGCGTGTCCGCAGCCCGCTGAGGCGCCACCGGCGGCCGTGGCGAGGCCGCGCGCGGCGGACAGGAACTTCGGCATCGCGGAGCGTGGCACCACGGTGTCGATGATGTCGTCGGCGCCGATCGCCTTGGCCGTCCAGAACGCCTTTTCCCGCGCCTCGATCAGCTTGCGTGCCGAGACGCCTTCCAGCACATAGGCGTCCACGGCGCCCAGCTCGGCCAGCAGCTCGCCGGCCGTCTCGACGTCCTCGTCCAGCCGGTCCGCGGTCCGATTTTCCAGGGCCACAACTAGATACGCGTCGCAGCCGTCGCGGACGCTGTCCGGAATGCCGAGCTCCAGGTTCTGGGTGTGCACGAGGGCGGCCATCGTCACGTTGTCGATGTACTCCAGGATGTAGGGCGCCAGGCCGCTGCCCACCACCTTGGGCACCGCGGCCATGACCTGGTCGAAGTCGGCGAACGGGGCGAGCACGGAGGCGTTGTGGTCGAGCCGCGGGTGCAGCTTGACGGTCACCTCGGTGGCCAGGGCCAGGGTGCCCTCGGAGCCGACGATGAGCTGGGTCAGGTCGTAGCCGGTGGAGATCTTGGCGATCTTGCCGCCGGTGCGGATGAGCTCGCCGGTCGGCAGCGCCGCCTGCAGCCCGAGCACGTTGTGGCGGGCAATGCCGTACTTGACCGCGTTCATGCCGCCGGCGTTGGTGCCGACGTTGCCGCCGACGCTGGAGGACAGCTCGCCCGGGTGGACCATGTAGCGCAGGCCGGTGTCGGCGGTGGCGGCGTCCAGTTCGGTGAGCGTCACCCCGGGCTGGACGACGGCGACCTGGTTGGTGGTGTCAATCTCGAGGACCGCGTTCATGCGCTCGAAGGAGATGAGCAGCCCGTCGGCCCGGGGGATCGCCGCGCCGGACAGGCCGGTTCCGGACCCGCGGGCCGTCACCGGGATGTTGTTGTCCGAGGCGGCCTTCAGCAACTGTGAAACCGCTTCCGCGGTAGCCGGTTTGGCGACGTACGCCGGCCGTTGCGGCGGCTTGGTCAACACCTCGTCGTGCCAGTAGTCCTCGGGGATGGCCTCGCCGGTCAGCAGGTTGTGCTGGCCGACGATCTCGGCGAACCGCGCCGTCATGTCGCTCATCGAAAGCCTCACCTTCTTATGTACCGAAAAGCTTATGCACCGGAGAGCAGACGTCCAGCGGTAACTGGCGGCGTCTCAGTGACTGGCTGGCGCGTGACGCGGAGCCTACGCTTGCGCTGTGGGACAAACGGTGCGTGTGGATAGCGCGGGTGTAGGGGCTATGGCGGCCCGCTGGGGTGCTTTGGTGGAGGGTCTAGACCGCACCGCCGCGCCCACGGGGGTTGGGTTGTCATGTCAGCCCAGCGCCGCCGCCGTCAGCGGTGCCCACATTGATGTCGCGGCGTTCGCTGCGAGATTGGCCGCGCAAGTGGGTACACGCGCCACCCGAGTCAGTCAAGCTGATGCGCGCTAGGTTGCCAACGAAGCCGAATCGGCGACTGACTTTGCTGCGGTGACTCAGTCGGTGACCAGCGTGTAGCGATGGCCGCGCTTGGAGGGGCCCCCAATTTGTCGGCGCTACTAGCCTGGCCCACCGATCATCTCACCGAGGCGGCCGCTCAATGGCAGACCGTTGGCGAGCATAGTTATGCTGTGGCGCATCAGGTTTGGCGAGACGCCGCCTCGGTCGATTGGCTCGGCGAAGCCGCCGACGCATTACGTTGCGCGACGCATGCCGACCTGCAAGCCACGAGCGCAGCAGTCGACCAGTTGCAGGCGGCAACGCGGGCCGCTCGCAGCGGGGCCTCGGATTTGTATGCGGCCCGATCCCGAGTTCGCTACACGGTAGAAGATGCTCGTACAGCGGGATTCGAAGTGGGTGAAGACCTTTCGGTCACCGACCGCATGGGCAGCGGGTCAGCCGCTGAGCGGGCCGCCCGGCAAGCCGCAGCGCAGGCCTTCGCCGGCGAAATTCGTCAAAGCGCCGTGCAACTGGTTAACGTCGATCAACAAGTCGCCAGCAAAATCGCCGCCGCCGTCGCCGGAATCCGCGACACGTTCCCGCAAAAACCCCCCACTATCGACCCTCTGCCACCGGCAACGGCCATATCCGCGCTGTCGATCGTGTCTGGAAACAAGACGGTGGCAACGGTGAACCGAATCCCGGCGGTACCGGCGGCCCCAGCGGGGACGATATCCGTCGAGTGCTTGAGAAACTGCCTGTTGGCGATCGACCAGACGTCAGGGAAGTGCGTTCTGCGCAAGATCTCGAGAATCTGTGGAAGTGGGCAAAACAGCACGGAGTCGAAATGCCGAACGGGTACGGCGACCCCAGCAAAGGGATTCGATACCGGCTACCTGACGGCACGACGATCGGGCAGCGCTGGGCCGCCGAGTCCAACGGAAAACCGGTTGTTGACATCAACATTCCCGATCACGGCGGCTATACAAAAGTTCACATCGACCCGAGAGGTGGCGTACCGGAAATAGCGCCCTCCCCACCGCGTCCTGCTGGCCCGCCTGCGTCCGGAGAACCTGCTGTCACCCCGCAGGCGCCGGCCCGTGCGCCCGTCGAAGCCCCGCCCGCTGTTAAACCCGCCCCAGGCGCCCCAGAGGGTGGGGGAGCAATGCCAGGTTTCGGCGGGCTGCCCCAAACTCCCCTGCAACAGGCCCGCATCCCATCCATATTCCGCATACCTTGGACCACAAATGGCCGCTTCTCGGCGAGATTCCCGAAGAATTCGAAGGCCCACAAGAATGACGATCGAAGCTAACAACCTAAAGAACTGCTACATCGGAGAAAATGATGACCCAGCCCGATGACCGAGATTTAGGGCACAACAAGCCGGAAATTAACGCCGAAGAGTTCCTGCGCAACGAGCTGCTTCTCGACGGGCTGGCAATGTGTGTCCCGATGGCACAGGTCACATCCGTCATGAAACGTCACCACCTCGCCGATACCGTCGAGGACGAGCAAAACTTGGTGCTGCGCACGATTCGATCCCTGCTCGACGACGGCCTCATGAAGATCGGAGACATACTCGGCGCTTCCGATGAACGAGTGGTGCCTTGGGATCTCTCGATCGATGCCGCCATGGATCGCCTCCGTGACCTTTTCGTCGGCCACTACGACGAACCCACGCTGTGGGATTTGGCGATCTGGCTTCAATTGACACCCGACGGCGAAAAACTGGCCGAGTCGCTGAAAGGCGGGCAATAGTCCGACCGTTGAGCTGCGGGGTTCGCGCGCAGAAACCGCGGATGACGCGCCTGCCGGCCGTCGGCGTTTTGATCCCGCAGTGTTTGGCTATCCCGACCGAACAGGAGTTTCAGCATTCCGACAGGAGATCGACACGGACCTCCAAGGAACTCGGTCTTCCCGCGGCCAGGGCACTAACGGGGCGCCCCCGGCGCCGGGCGGGCTCCTTGGCGACGGTCGGTACGAACTGCGCGGCATCTTGGGCCGTGGGGCGATGGCCGAGGTGCGCGACGGCTGGGATCGCAAGCTGGGCCGGCCCGTCGCCATCAAGCTGCTCTATCCCGGGGTGGCCGACCGGCCGGACAGCCGCTTGCGGTTCGACGCGGAGGCGCGCGCGGCCGCGCGGCTGACCGGCCGGCACGTGGTGGTGGTCCACGACGTCGGTGAGCATCAGGGGTTGCCGTTCATCGTGATGGAGCGGCTGCCGGGGGCGTCGCTGGCCGACCACATCGCCCGCGGGCCGCTGCCCCCGGCGTTCGTGTACGCCGTCCTCGACGGCATCCTGGACGCGCTGGCCGAGGCGCATCAGGCCGGCATCCTGCACCGCGACGTCAAGCCGGGCAACATCCTGTTCACCGCCACCGGTGAACCCAAGCTCGCCGATTTCGGCATCGCCAAGACCTCCGGCGCCGCCTACACCCGGGCGGGCGAAGTCGTCGGCAGCATGGCCTATCTGAGCCCCGAGCGGCTGACGTCCAAGCCGGCCACTGTCGCCGACGACCTGTATGCCGTCGGCGTGGTGGGGTATGAGACGCTGACCGGGCGTCGGCCGTTCCCGCAGGAGGACCTGGGCGCGCTGGCGCACGCGATCCTGCACGAGTCGCCGCCGCCGGTTGCCGCGCTGCGCCCGGATGTGCCACCGCCGCTTGCCGCCGCGATCGAACGCGCGATGGCGCGCGACCCGGCCTGGAAGTTCGACCAGGCCGGCGCGATGCGCGCCGCGCTCGCGGGCCGCGCACCCACATTGAGGCCCACCGGCACCCGGGTGATGGACGGCCCGGTCGCCGCGCCGTTGACCTACACATTCGTGGGCGCGCCGCCGGATCCGGCCGCGCCGCGGCGCAAGTGGTGGGTGGCGGCGATCGTTGCCGCGTTCCTGCTCGCCCTGCTTCTGCTCGCGATCGACCCGCCGTTCTCGGCGCCGCCGTCCACGCCGGTCAACACCACGACCACGCCAACGCCCCTGCCCACGACGACGACCACCACACCCACCACGACGACGACGCAGCCGGCGCCACCCCCGCCGCCTCACCCGGGCAAACACAAGGGCGGGCGCGGCGGCGACTGACGGCGATATGGGATCGGTAGCCGGGCGACCTGTGTGTGCTTGGCGAATGAACACGAAGTGGTTTGCCGGCGCTCTGCTGACGGCCGGCATCGGCGTCGGGCTGGCCGCCGGCGTCGCCCAGGCCGACCCGTACGGCCACGTCGGCGGGAACTGCCCCGCCGGGCACACGTGCGGCAAGTGGTGCCCGGGCGAACGGGTGCCGGACAACTTCATCAGCTGGGACATGGGCGTGTGCCACCTCTATTACTACGACTACCGCGGCGTCGTCGACGCCGACACCGGCGCTGTCTACGGGTGGCCGAGCGGGCCGATCACCGCCACCCCGCGGGCGCCGGCGGGCCCGCCCAACTTCAACTGCGGCCTATTCTGGTGCCCGGTGCCGCCGCACGCGTGAGTCGCCGCACGTTAGGTCGGCGCCCAATTCGGGAACCCGCACGGCTGGACGTTGACGACCTAGCGAAAGGACTGCGCATTGACCTCGCGGCTTGGCACCCGGTTCGGGCCCTACGAGCTGCGATCACTGATCGGGGCGGGCGCGACGGGCGAGGTCTACCGGGCACACGACACGGTGAGGGACCGGACGGTCGCGGTCAAGCTGTTGCCCGCCGCGATGTCCGCGGATCCCGGCTTCCAGCAACGGTTTCGGCGGGAATGCGCTGTTGCCGCGGGGTTGCGGGAGCCCCACGTCGTCCCGATGCACGACTTCGGTGCGATTATCGGGGTTTTCTTCGTCGACATGCATCTGGTCGAGGGCGGCAGCCTCAAGGACCTGCTGCGCGAGCGGGGACCGCTGGAAGCGCCGCGGGCCGCGTCGATCGTCGCGCAGGTGGCGCGGGCGTTGGACGCCGCGCACGCCGCCGGGCTGGTGCACCTGGGTGTCCGGCCGGAACACGTGCTGCTGACTCCCGATCACTTCGCGTATCTGGTCGACTTCGGGATCGGGCACGCCGACCCGTCACGCGTCTACATGGCGCCCGAGCGGTTCACCACCGGCCGCGTCGGGCCGCAGACCGACGTGTACTCCCTGGCATGCCTGCTCTACGAGTGCCTCACCGGTCAGCCGCCGTTCGAGACCGCGGACCCCGACGAGCTGAAGCGCGCGCACATGCTGTCGCCGGCGCCGCGGCCCAGCATCATGCGGCGTGGCGTGGGCCGGGCCTTCGACGACGTCGTCGCCCGCGGCATGGCCAAACAGCGCACGGCGCGGTTCGGTTCCGCGGGAGAACTCGCCCGCGCGGCCAGCGAGGCCGTGTCCGAGGTGTACGAGCCGGCGGCGGTCAGCGCTGCCGCGGCGCCGCTTGGCACCCGGCCGTTCGAGGCGGTCTATCCGAATCCCGACGACACGGGGGTCACCCCGTATCCGCCTGCTGACGCGCCTTCGCCGGCGCCGCCGCATCGGTCGTTCGTCGGCCGCGGCCCGCTGGTGGCGGCCGGGGCGGCGGTGGCGCTGGTGATCGTCGGGCTGATCGTGGCGCTGGTCTCGGCTCTGAGTCAGGGCGGTGCGCCGCCGCCGAGGGCGGCTCAGGCGCCATCACCCGCGCCGTCCAGCGCGCCGCCGCCGAAGACGCCGACGCTGTCGGCTCCGGTGCGGGGTGCCGACGGGCTGGGGTTCGTCGGCGAGACGGCCCGCTGCGACCCGGGGAATCCGCCGGCGGCCGTGGTGCGCACCGCCAAGTCGCTGGCCGTGGTGTGTGAAAACCTCAGCGGCAGTTACTACTACCGCGGCGAGCGGATAAGCGACGGCGCGCACATCGAGCTGTCCAACGCCGAGCGCGCCGGGGACGGATTCGACGTCACCAATCCCGTCAACGGTGTGCGCTACGAGGTGCGCCCGGACCGGCTGCGGATCATCAGCTTTGGGCACGTCGATTCGTCGGAGCCGGTGTTGCAGTACGCCACCGCGTCCTGATCGCCACAGCCGCAACGCCCACCCGACAAGGGGACCTTGTCCTCTGGCCGTATCCCGGCTGTGGATGGAGACTCGGGTACTTGCAGGTCGTGGAGGTGCAAGGTGGCAGAGCGACGCCGGCTGGGCATCCAGGACGCCCTGTGGCTGGAGATGGACCGCCCGAACAACCTCATGGTCGTCGACACGGTGGTCTGGACGGCCGATCCGCTCGACTGGGACCGGGTGCGCCAGGTCATCGAGGAGCGGCTCACCAACCGCTACCCGGTGTTCCGCAGCCTGGCGGTCAAGGACTCCGACGGCTCGTGGTGTTGGGAGGTCGACGACGACTTCGACTTCGGGCAGCACGTCACGATCGTGGACCTCGAGGACCCCGACGACCGCCGCGAGTTGCAGGCACTGGTGGCCAGCCACCATACCGAAATGCTCGACCGCAAAAAGCCTCTCTGGAAAGGCATTTGGGTGAACCGCTACCGGGACGGTAGCGCCATGATCATGCGGACCCACCACGCTGTCGCCGACGGCATGCGCATGGTCGAGCTGGCGATGAGCCTGTTCGACGCGTCGCCCGAGGGTGGGCCCATCCGCGGTCCCGACGTCGTGCAGCACGCGGCGCGGCCCCACCCGCCAGGGCGGCCAACGAAGGACCGGTTGCGGACCGCGGCGGTACGGGTGGCGGGCACGGCGCGGCGCGCGAGATCGGTCGTCGATGAGATGCTGGACGACCCGGTCGGATGGGCGACGGACATGGCGGCAGGCGCCGTAAGGACTACAGCCGGATTGCCTCGAATTCTTGCTCGTGCCAACGACTTCGGTCGCTTGGCGTTGGAGAACCCGGTGGGGGCCGGCCACACCATCACGATGTCGGCGCGGGCGACGGTGTCAGACGTCGCCGAGTCCGTCCGCTCCACCGTGCGGGCGGCGGTGCCGGGCAGCGGCGCGCTGGTCGACGTGTTCTCGTCCGCGCCCGGTGACGTGGACACGGTCCGCAAACTGCTGATCGGGACCCGCAACGACGCGACCCTGTGGACGGGGACCGCAGGCCTCGACAAAGCGGTGGCATGGTCGGAGCCGATCCCGCTGGCCAAAGTGAAGGCCGTCGCCAAGGCGAACCGGTGCACGGTCAACGACGTGCTGGTGACGTGTGTGGCCGGAGCGTTGCACGAATACCTCGAGGCCCAACACGCCCGCTGCTCCGCGGTGACCTTCATGGTGCCGGTCAACCTCAAGCCGGTCGACGTGACGCTGCCCGACAATCTCGGAAATGAATTCGCCCTCGTACAACTCGAACTGCCGACCGATGAACCCGATGCCCTGCGAGTGCTGGCCGTGGCCAAACGGCGAATGAACCGGATCAAGCACGGCCACGAGGCGGCCGTGGCGTTTCGCCTGCAGGAGACCATCGCTGGGTTCAACAGGCAACTCTATGAAGCGTCGGTGGGCCTGTTCACCGACCGCACGATCGGCACGCTCACGAACGTGCCCGGCCCGCCGATGCCGGTGTACCTGGCCGGCAGCAAGGTGGAGGGCATCGTCGGGTGGGCACCCGTATCGGGCAACCAGCCCATGAGCTTCGGCATCTTTACCTACAACGGTGACGTGACCGTAGGCATCGCCTGTGACAAAACCCTTGTGCCCGAACATGAGACGATCGTCGAAGGCTTTACCGACGCCTTCGACCGGTTGCTGGCGGCGACTCCTGGCGTTACGGCCTGAACGACGACGAGGCTCGGGTGCCTCTTAGGCTTCTTCGCCGCCGCGGTGCGCGAACGTCGCGATGATCGCCTCACGGGGCGAGTGCCAGGTCACCCCAAGGTCGGCCAGGGTGCGCGAGTCATCGGTTGGTACCGCCGCGGTGAGCAGTTGTGCCGCTTCGAAACTGAATCCGGCCTCCAGTGGCAGCAGGCCCCCGACGGCGTCCGCGATCCTGCCCAGGGCCCGAAACATTCCGCCGGTCAAGGGAATTCGCCTGATGTGACGTCCGGAACCGGCCTCGAGCGCGCCGATCATCTCGTCGAAGCTCAGCATCACGCCGCCGCACACGTACCGTTTGGGCCCGTAGCCCGGCCGCATCGACGCGACATGCACATCGGCGACGTCACGCACGTCGACCATCATCATTCCCGCGTTCCGCAGTCGTGGCGCCACACCCGCGCGGATGATCGGCGCCCAGCCCTGTTCGGTGATACCGGGTGCCGTCACCAAGGCCGGACCGACCACGCTGGACGGATAGGTGATGACAACGGGCGCCCCCTCGTCTTGCAGCCTCCGGGCGACGCGATCGGCGTAGCCCTTCGTCTTGGCGTAGGCCGACCTCCCCGCCGCGGTGGGAGTGTCCGGCCCGATCACCGGGACCGCCGGCGAGAACAGGGAGCTGTAGCTGTTGATCGTGACGATCGGGTCCAGTCCGCGGTCGTGGGCCCGGCGCAGGACCGACTCGGTCGCGAACGCGTTGATCTCCCACATCAGGTTCTCGCGCCGGTTGTCGGTCCCGACCACGCTGGCCGCGTGCAGCACGGCGTCACAGTTGTCCAGGAGCGTCGCCACGGTCTCGGACTCGCGAACATCGCCGGTGAGCACGGTTATCGAGCCGAAGTCGGAAAACCTGCGCAGCAGTTCGGGATTGTCCCAGCCGGGCTCGGCCAAGAGCCGCACCTGATGGCCGGCTTTCAGTAGGCCACGGACGACGTGCGCACCGAGGTACCCGGTGCCACCAGTGACTGCGATCTGCACGAGTTCGTGACTCTACCGGTCGGTGGCAGGCGGCACGGGGTCGGCCGGTAGCCGCTATCGGGCTGACCACACCTGCCGAAACTTGCCGGTTCTAGGGTCCAGGGCGGGCGGCTCGGTCGCGTGTTCTACGACTACCGGCGCGGCTCCCTGTGTCGTGAAGAACGCGTCCAGCCGCTGGTCGACGGCATGCCAGACCTGCACCGGGTCGGCGTCAGGCCACATCTCCAATCGCACGCTCACAGCCAACGGGCTGGTGCGGATTACCTGACACCTGCGCACGCCGGGGGTTTCCTCGACGACAGTCCCGAGCGCGAGTGGCAGCACCGTGACTGATGTCCCGTCTGGTGCCTCGAACGAGAGCAGGTCGCCGGTGCGTCCCTCCACGGTGATCCCCGGCAGCCGATTGCCGCACGCACATGGCGTAGCGGCCAGCTTCACCCGGTCACCGAGGTCGTAGCGGATCAGCGGCTGCACCCGGTTAGCCAAGTTGGTGACCAGAACGGTATGGGAGACAACGCCCGGCGCGACGGGACGATAGTCCTCATCGACCGGCTCGAGGACATACCAGTCACTGTTGACGTGGAACAGGCCGTGCGCGCATTCCATTGACAAACCAGGACATTCAGCTGACGCGTAGCGATTTTCGACCGGGCAGCCGAACGTCGACTCGATGTTGGCGCGCAGTGCAGCCGTCAGGTGCTCCCCCGAGGTGATGGCCAGCAATGGTCGGATCGTCAGCCGGCCCGCCCGTTGTTCGCTCGCCATCAGTGCCAGCGCGCTCGGGTAGCCCTCGAGCACCGTCGGTTGGAAAGCATTGATCTCTTCGACCAATTCCGAAAGTGGCCGCAGCACCGAGAAAAGGCGCGCGCGTTCGGCCAGGAATCGGCTGCGGCGCCTGGCAGACTCCAGCGCGGCGGACGCGCCGATGTGCCCGTCGGTGACAAACAGCGCCGCGGCACGCACTCCGCGCCGCAGGACTCCGAACAGAAGGTCCCGGCGAGCGATGAATCGCAATTCTCCACGCCGGCCCACGAAGTGAAACAGCGCCCACGAGGCGTCATCGTGGATCAGGATGGCCGGGTCGCCGCTCGTTCCCGACGTCGTCGCCACGTGATAGCGGCCCAGGTAACGGGCGCCGACCAGCGAGTGGTCTGCGAGAAAGTCGCGCCGCAGCGATTCAAGGCTGATGGCGGGGTCGGTGACCCAGTCATCGAAATGGGCCATGAGGTCGCGCTTTGTCACGACCGGCAGTGACGCCAGTTCGACCAGCCCGGGTTCGAGGTGCCGGTACAGATTCCGGTAGTACGGTGACGCGATTCGAGCATGCCGGACAATATCTGCGATTCGGGCCTGCTGGCGGCGCGAGATGCTCTTGTCATCACCCCGGCGGAAACGCCACGCCTCCCAAGCGATCTTGAGCACACCTAACTTGGCGGGGACGACCCGCAATTTTGCTCGCATGCGTGATCCCCCGTGTGGACGCACGTTTGCTAATTGTCCTCGACGGACACGACGAATCCCGCTCCGGTCAGGGCGGCCAATACCTCCTCACAGTGTGCCTGACCCCGGGTCTCGAGGGTAAGCTTCACCTCGACTTCGTCCAGTGCCAGCTTGCGTGCCGTACGCGAGTGCACCACGTCGAGCACGCTGGCGCCGGTCGCGCTGACCACGTCGAGTAGCCTGCTGAGCCCACCGGGGCGGTCCGGGATGGTGACCTCGACTGCGAGATAGCGCCCGGCTGCGCGCAGGCCGTGAGTGATCACGTGGGTCAACACCAGTGGGTCGATATTGCCGCCCGACAAGACCGCGCAAACGGGGCCGTGCAACCCGAGTTCGTGTGCCCGTGTCATCAGCGCTGCCACGGCTGCCGCCCCCGCCGGTTCGACGATGAGTTTCACGCGCTCCATGCACAGCAATAGCGCGCGCGAGAGCGCCTCTTCGCTAACCGTCTGAATCGAGGTGCCGAATGCCTGTACATGGGCAAAAGGGATTGCTCCGGGCAAGGCCACGGCGATGCCATCCGCCATGGTCGACATCGACTCCAACCGCACGGGATGCCCGGCGGCCAACGAAGCCGGCCAGGCGGCCGCGTTGGCGGCCTGCACTCCGATGACCTGGACGTGCGGCGCCAGAAAGTGTGCCGCAATGGCGATTCCGGCTAGGAGGCCTCCGCCGCCGGTCGGCACGACGATGGTGGCAACATCGGGAATCTGCTTGAGGATTTCCAACCCGACGGCGGCCTGGCCGGCGACGACGTCGGCGTGATCGAACGGATGGATGAAGACAGCGTCGTGGCGCTCCGAATATTCACGCGCCGCGACCAGTGCGTCGTCGACCGTATTGCCGATCAGGTGAACTTGTGCACCATAAGCCTTGGTGGCCGCTAGTTTTGGGAGCGGGACGGTGATCGGCATGAACACTGTCGACGCGATCCCCAGCTGGGTCGCGGCCCACGCGACGCCCTGCGCGTGGTTGCCTGCGCTGGCCGCCACCACACCGCGAACCCGCTCCTCGGCGCTGAGATTGGCGATCCGGTTGTAGGCCCCGCGGGTCTTGAACGACCCAGTGATTTGCAGGTTCTCGCATTTGAGCCACACCTGTTCGCCTGTGTGATCCGACAGCATTCGCGACGCGATAACCGGGGTTTGGCGCACTACCGCCCTCAGCCGATTTGCCGCCGTGTTGATCTGATCGAGCGTCAGCAGCTCCACAGCTAGACTCGCAGCTTGCGAACTGGCGACCGGATCTTCCACTGGCTCAGTACCTTTTGCGTTGTGACCGTGACGGGTCGACAAGCCCCGACTGCGCCAGCGCGTCGTCGATGAAGCGCTGCACCGGCCGCGAGCGGAAGAACCCGGTGTGACCGCCTGGGTACCACTGGATTTCGGGTTTGTCCCAGTGCTCCCAGAGTCGGGTGACCTGGTCGCGCGGGTGTACCAGCCGGTCGGCGAGGCCGGCGTAGATGAAGCGACCCTTTTTCGGCACGCGCGGGGGTAGCGCCAGCGGGGAGATCATCCGGCCGAGGGGCTTGGCCGAGTTCATCGTGTGCTGCAGGGCGGCGTGGCCGCTGAGGCCGGCGTGGCGGCCGACCAGGTTCACCAGGTCGACGGCCGGCACGCCCAGGATCGCGCAGGTGAGGCCGTCGTCGAGGCTGGCGACCAGCGACGAGATCAACCCGCCGAGGGAGATGCCGTTGACCCCGATTGCCGCGTCGGGCTGCTGCGCGCGGATCCAGCTGATCAGCCGCCGGATGTCCCAGACCGACTGGGCGGCGCCGTGGACGTCGTCAAGCACGTCCTCGCTGGGGAACTTCGGGCCGCTGGCTCGGGGGCCGTGCAGGGGAAGCACGGGGAGCACGACGTTCAGGTCGAGATCTCGGTAGAGGTGCCAGGCGTGGAACAGCATGGGGTCGAGCGCGGCGCGTCCCATCTCGGCGCCGTGGATGCAGATCAGCCAGGGCCGCGGCCGGCGGTGCCGGAACATCAGGGCGTATTCGCGGTTGTTGCCGGTGTAGCTGCGCCAGCGGTCGCGGCCCGGTTCGCCGTCGTGGGGCTCGTAGTCGCTGTCGAAGGACAGCCGCTCGTAGTTGCGTCCCATGCTGCTCACGCGCTTGACCGTCACGTCGGTGGGCGGCGGGGGCGGGGCGAAGAACCCCTCGGGATTGTCGAGCCAGCCCTTGTCCCCGTAGAAGTCTTGTGCGGCAAGCACTTCGCTGTCGATGCGTTCGAGGGTTTGTGCGTCGGGGGCTCGGCGCAGCAGGCTGAAGCCGCTCAGCAGGATTTCGTCGCGGAATGCCTGTGCCGCGAGCGCGATGGTGGGCCGGGCCACCGGTAGCTCGTCGGGCTGACGGTCCAGGTAGGTGCCCCAGGAGCGGGCGTAGAAGCCGCCAGTGCGGGTGAATGGGCCGAGTAGCTGCGTGATCGGGTTGGCGGTTTCGGGCATCTAGCCTCGCTTCGCCCCGGGGGTGAAGGTGACCGGCAGCGTGCCGAGCCCGGTCATGCTCGGGTTGCCGAGGTATTGGTGGACGTTTTGGACGTCGACTCGGTAGTCGGGGATGCGGTCGAGGACGGCTTTCACCATGACCTCGGCCATCAGGCGCGCGAGGTGCGAGCCGATGCAGCGGTGCGGCCCGAGCCCGAACGCGACGTGCCGGTTGGGCGCGCGGTCCAGGATGATCTCGTCGGGGTTCGGGAATTCTTTCTCGTCGTGGTTGGCCGACAGCCAGCTGATGACGACCCTGTCGTTCTTTCTCAGGCGTTGACCGTTGAGCTCGACGTCGTGAGTGACTGTGCGGCTGAGGGTTTGGTTGACCGAGAAGTAGCGCAGGAATTCGTCGGTGGCGGTGCGGTACAGCTCGGGGTGGTCGATGAGCTGTTGCTTCAGGTCCGGGTGGGTGCCCAGGTGGTGGAGCGTGAGTGCCGTTTGCGAGGTGGTGGTGTCGACGCCGCCGCCGATGAGGTTCCAGAGGATGTTGAGCAGCTGGTCGTCGGTGAGGCGCCGGCCGTCGAACTCGAATTGGAGGAGGAAGCTGGTCAGGTCTTCGTCCGGTTTGGCCCGTCTGCTGGCCGCGTACTCGAGGACCTCTTCCATCATCTTGGGGACTTTGCCGATGGCGTCGAGGTACTCCGGGCTGTCCTGCGGGACGGCCATGACGGAGTGGAAGAGGTTGGCGTAGAGGTGCCAGTTGTCGAGCGGCAGGCCCATCAGCTTCATGGTGAGGATGGCCGGGACCGGGCTGGCGTAGTCGAGGACGAGGTCCATGCGTCCGTCTTCGATTTTCTGGTCGAGGAACTCATGCGCCTTTTGTTCCATGAACGGCTTGAGTTTCTGGACGGCGCCGGGGGAGAAGAACGGGGCCAGCGCGTGCCTTAGGGCCTGGTGGTAGGGGCCGTCGACCTCGCCGATGCCCAGGGCCGGTTGACCTTCGGGACGCGGGACGCCCATCTCGCCCTGGTAATCGACACCGTCTTCGGCGTTCGGCTCGTACTTGTGGGCGAAGGTGTCGCCGTCCCTCGCCGTCCGGCTGACCGCGTCATAGCTGCTGAGGAACCAGAAGCCGCCGTAGTTCTCGTTCCACGCGACCGGGCAGCGTTGTCTCAGCTCGGCGTTGATGGCCAGCTCGTTGAGATTGAACGCGTCGGAGTGATGGTCGAAGTCGACGATGGCGCCTTCGGCGACGTCGGGTCGGGTTGTCATCTGATAGTCCTCCACCTTGCCGCACGCTCGGCTATCTGCACTATCTTTGCATTATTACGCCCGTGGGTTGTGTCGAGAAGGGCCGCGATGAGTAGTCACCGGACGACCTTCAACCATGTCGGATTGTGTGTCTCCGATCGCGAGCGGTCGCGGCGGTTCTACGAGAACGTGCTCGGATTTCAGTTCTGGTGGGAGCTTGATCCGCCCGACGGCCCCGCCGCGAAGCTCGTCCAACTTCCCGAACCGCTAGGGGTGCATGCCACCTACCTGGTGCGCGACGGCTTTGTGCTCGAACTCATGCACTACTCGAAGCGTCAAGTCCACACCGGGCCGGAACGCGTCATGGATCAGATTGGGCTGACGCACATCTCGTTTTCGGTATCTGATCTTCCCGGCGCGTTGGAGAAGGTCGAGGAGTTCGGGGGAGCGGTGGTCGACGCGACGGTGACGGATGCGATGGCGATGATCCGGGATCCGGACGGGCAGCTGTTGGAATTGCTTTCAAATGGCTGGCTGTCGGCGTTGCCACCTTTGCCTTAGCTATGTGTGCGTCGGAGTGCGGTTAATCCTGGTCACGCCCGGGGCAAGTGTGGGGCGGCGCGCGTGTTAGGCAGGGGCTCGACGGTGGTGCACCACGACACAGACCCTGGATGGCGGCTCAGAATCCGGTCGTCGCTGGTTCAAACCCGGCCGACCCCGCCGTTAATCCCGCTGCTAGCGGCTTGTACTCGATCGCCGGTCTTCCGGGAGATGCTGTCCCGGCATCACTACTGTCGCGAGGTGCGACGCATGGGAAACAACAGCGATGGCACCAGTTTCGAATTAATTTGCAACCACCAAGCCAGCCGGTTCACATGTCGTCGCCGTCGCGCACAGCGTCCAGCGCATCCATCTCCGTTCGGTCGGTATTGCGGTCGACCAGCACGAGGTCGATGTCGCCAGTGGTTAGCCGGTCGGTCCAATAGGTGCCGTGGAGCGAGTTGGGCGTGACACCGGCCACGCGTAATGCTGTGGTGCCGTGATGCGCAACACTGCGCGTGCTGTGTTCTTGTCGGGCGGCGTTGGCGTAAGTGAAATACAGCGTTTTTGTCTGCTTGCTGTCGGGAACTGCGGCCAGGGAAGACGTCGACGACGCTGAGTTGCTTTGGTCGGTGTGCAACCGGACGGCTGTGGTCCAGAACGTCTGCTCGATCACCAGGGCAGCACGGATCGGTCCGTGATCGCCTCCCGGTGGGATGTGGCTTTCGGCGCTAGGTGTCAGCGTGGCCCGCCACGTCCCGTACAAATGGGGACGCCGAGTAATTCGGCTGACCCCAGGCAACTTCCATAACCACAGGTCGAAAGCTACCACCGCCAACCCGATGACCGACGGCAGATAGGACAGCCCCCGGCGGACATCGCCGTCCAGATGCTCGCCGCTGAGGTACAGTGTCGCCGCCCACACCGCCGACACGAGCACAGCCACCCACCGTGCGATCTGTGCAGTGCTGTTCATGCCGCGTACCCCAGGTACTCCCAGGCCCGGTAGGCCAAGAACATGCCGTCCTCGGGACTCCACTTGTCGTTGCCCCGGAACAGGTACTTGAGGCGGTTCGGTTCCACCCAGTCCCCCTCCCTGTAGCTCTTCCCGTACAGCCCGACGATCAGATAGCGCAGGGTGGCCCGAAAACCCTCATCAAGCGAGTACCCGGTGGTCATCACCACATCGGGGACGTTGAACACCAAGCACTCCATGAAGTACGACGGCAGATCATCGATGACGCCGGCCGCGGCGAGGTGGTTTTCGGCGTTCTTGAGTGCGCGCACGTACTTCTTGTAGCGGCCGCCGGTCGCGGCGTCCTTGGCACGGCCGTTGGCCAGCTGCTGGGCGGGGTAGTTGTCGATGTGACCGTTAGTCTTCTTGAACACCCGGCTGCCAACATGGACGATCCTGCGGTCCGGTGTGTCGAAGCGCCGGAACTCGAATGAGGGCACCACATCAGCACTCGGCCTGCTGCCGGGAACTTCGGTGACGGCGATCGCCACCTCCCCCGAGGTGTCGACATCGGTGGCCCCGAACTTGTTGACTAGGGCGGCAGTGACCTCGGCTCGCCATTCGTCCTCACTGTTCCAGCGCCCCTGGTAGGGGGCGCGCCTGGGATCCGGAGACGGCGCGATGTCAGCGGGGACGTAACAGAAGTAGTAGAGGTCACGGTTTTCGACGACCACGTCGACGTCGCTGTCCGCCCGGACATTGGTCAGGTTGGCGTATGACCCTTTGGCATAGACAGCGATGCTGGACCGGTAACCATCGAATGCAGGATGAGCCTCGATGGCGGCAGCGACCATCCGCTGGGCCCTGTCCATCCGTTCGTCTTCGGATTGACTTGACCGGCTCATCCACCGCTGTAGCAGCTGTGCTCGCTCTGCCGGGCCTGTCGTGATCCGGCCGGGGGTGGGTTGTCCGTAGTTCACCTGTCCTCCTCCTGGGCTATGCCGCCCATTGGCGGCGGGGTGAACCCACAATCGCTCCAATGGCATGATCTGGCAAATGAAAACTTCGATAAACGGGCTTATCAGAACATATCGTTGACTGACAAGCAGTCGGATTTTAGTTTCGGAGGAAGCGTCGAGCGGGAGAAAGGGTGGCGATGGGCACCATGACCATGCAAGACATCGCCGACCTCGCTAAGGTACGCCGTCCAGTGGTGAGCATGTGGCGAAATCGGGCGTCGGTGCGCGGTGTTTCGATGCCGTTCCCGTCGCCGGTGGAGACCATCGACGGCGTTGACCACTTCTCGCCTGCCGAGGTCGTGGAGTATCTACGCCGCAGTGGTCGCGGCAACAACCCCGACGCCAGTCTGGATGCGCCCGCGGTGGCTGTGCCCGACGGCGCTTCCTGGGAAGAAGTCATCACACTGCTGGCGTGGCGGGTCATCACCGGTGAAGAACTGAGCGGTACCACGTACAACGACCGCGTGCGCACTGCGGCCGAGCACGATCCTGATGACAGTCTGCTCTTGCGGGAAATCCGACAACTCCATCCGTCAGATACGGTGCTGCAGTATGTCGACGACCTGATGGAGGCGTCCTTCGGCCCGTCTGACGCTTTGGCACGACTGGATGGCGGACGCCTGAAACGACAGGCAGGGGGCCGGGAACTCACCGCCGGAGCGGTGGAGCTGCTCAGCGTCGTAGTGAAGGCATGTGCTGTCCACCTCGGAAGCGACGGGGTGGCACTGCGGACAGACGGAAACTCGCTGTCTGTGCGGGTGGCGGCGCAGGCAAATCTTTCGCTCGTCACCGACGACCGCTCGGTTCGCAGGCGCGCGATGATCAGCGACGTGGTTGTCGATTGCCTACCCACCGACCGGGCGATCACGTTTGTCTCCGCGATCGGACAAAGTCTTCCCGACGTACTTGACGCTGCCGATGATCTGGTGCTTGACCTACCACGCGGGCAGGTCGCCGTTCTGGTCGGCTCGGCGGAAGTGTTGACCGACAATCTCAAGGGTGAGCTGCAGTACCGCCGCGCCAGCATCCTGCGAGTCGGTAATGTGGTTGCCGCGATTAGGCTTTCGCGTGGTTTGTGGCGGGAGGCGCATCGACAGAGCCTCGCATTGTGGGTTTGCCTCGGCGCGGCCGAAGTCGACCATCCCTGGGTCGCCGACCTCGGCGCAGTGGAACAGCTGGAGTTGACCGACTTGGCCGCTGATGTCGCCGGGGCGTTGGGCCGCAACGAGAATCGCGCCTATCGGTACGCACGTCGGATCGACCTCGCCGGCGTCCTTGTCTCGGGGCCGTTGGTACCCCGAGGAGTCAAGGCGCCTGTGCTGCGCGCAGCGGAGGCAATTGGTCACGTCGAGCGCGTGCACGCGGCGACGCTGGTGACCACCGAACCGCTAGCCACGTTGGACATATTCGTGCGGCCATCACCAGGCCGGCTACGCCTGCGTCACCGTTCACTCGGTGAACTGCGGGACGACAAACAGCTGAACATCAAGCGCGGCAACCGGATCAATGAAGAGGGCGCCTCGCCGGAGGGCACTGTCATTGTATTGCCTCACGAGCATTCCCGTGGGATTGCCTTCGACCCGCTCGATGCCGAGCAGCGTTATCCGCGTGCGGTGCGTACCGAACCCGGTGACGTTATATTCGTCGAACGTCCGCGCCCGCGAGCGTGGGTGGACCACCGGGGAGGTGCGATGGTGGCCTCGCCGGCGCGCATCTTGCGGCTTTCGGCCACCGCTGAATTCGGGCCACGGCTGCTCGCCGCCATCATCAACGGCACTGCACCCATCGGATCCGAGTGGCAGACCTGGGCCGTGCCGGAGATGTCTAAAGACGAAGCCGACCGTATAGAAGCGGCGCTTGACGAGATCGAACGTTTCGAAGCCGAGGCGCATCGTCGTATTGATGCCGTCAACGACTTGACGAAGGCATTGATCGACGGGGTGGCTGCTGGTGCCCTGACGCTCGACGCCGAATCCACCACGCCCGGGATCACCGCGGCGCACACCGAGAAAGGGCACTGATGCTACCGAGGAAAAAGGTGGAACCGCAAGCACCTTCGAACATGAAGGAGCTCAAGGACACACTGTGGAAAGCTGCCGATAAGCTTCGCGGATCACTATCGGCCAGCCAATACAAGGACGTGATTTTGGGCCTGGTCTTCCTCAAGTACGTGTCCGACGCCTACGACGAGCGCCGCGAGGCCATCCATGCCGAACTCGAAGCGGACGGGCTGGACGCCGGCCAGATTGAGGACCTGATCGACGACCCCGAGGAGTACCAGGGCTACGGCGTTTTCGTGGTACCACCCAAAGCCCGCTGGAAGTTCCTATCGGAGAACGCCAAAGGCCGCCCGGCCGTCGGTGGGGAACCCGCCAAAACCATCGGACAGTTGATCGACGAGGCGATGGACTCGGTGATGATCGCCAACCCGACTCTCCAGGCCACCCTGCCGCGGCTGTATAACAAGGACAACATCGACCAGCGCCGGCTAGGTGAGCTGATCGACCTGTTCAACAGCGCGCGGTTCAGCCGCCAAGGTGAGCACAAGGCCCGCGACCTTATGGGGGAGGTCTACGAGTACTTCCTCGGCAATTTCGCACGCGCAGAAGGCAAACGGGGTGGGGAGTTCTTCACCCCGCCCAGCGTGGTCAAGGTCATCGTGGAGGTGCTGGAACCGATACGGGGCCGGGTCTACGACCCTTGCTGTGGGTCGGGCGGCATGTTCGTACAGACGGAGAAGTTCATCTACGAGCACGATGGCGATCCCAAGGACATCGCGATCTACGGTCAGGAAGCCATCGAGGAGACCTGGCGGATGGCCAAGATGAATCTGGCCATCCATGGCATCGACAATAAGGGTCTAGGCGCGCGCTGGGGCGACGTCTTTGCCCGCGATCAACACCCCGACGTGCAGATGGATTACGTCCTGGCCAATCCTCCGTTCAACATCAAGGACTGGGCCCGCAACGAGGAGGATCTGCGGTGGCGCTTTGGAGTGCCCCCGGCCAACAACGCTAACTACGCCTGGATTGAGCACATCCTCTACAAGCTGGCGCCGGACGGTAAAGCCGGCGTCGTGATGACCAACGGTTCGATGTCGTCGAACTCCAATGGCGAAGGTCAGATTCGCGCGCAGATCGTTGAGGCCGACTTGGTGTCGTGCATGATCGCATTGCCGACACAGTTGTTCCGCAGCACCGGGATTCCGGTGTGCCTGTGGTTCTTCGCCAAGGACAAGGCAGCGGGAAAGCAAGGTTCGATTGATCGTACCGGCCAGGTGTTGTTCATCGATGCACGCGAACTCGGTTACATGGTGGACCGCGCCGAGCGGGCGCTGTTCAACGAGGAGATCGTTCGAATCGGCAACACCTACCATGCCTGGCGGGGTTCACCATCAGCGGCAGACAAAGGCCTGACCTACGAAAACATTCCGGGGTTCTGCAAGTCGGCGACGCTGGCGGACATCAAGGCTTCCGACTACGCGTTGACGCCGGTGCGGTACGTTGGTGCTCCCGACGTGGAGGCTGACGGTGAACCGATCGACCAGAAGATCGCGCGCCTGAAGACCGAATTGCTGGCGGCATTCGACGAGTCGGCCCGGTTGGAGAAGATCGTTCGGGAGCAGTTGGAGCGGCTGTCGTGAACGAAGTTGTGCCTTTCAAGCCGCTTGGCTCTGTCGGTGTTGCGGTCTTGGACTGTGAGCACAAGACGCCTGCTGCACAAGAAAGCGGCTACCCCTATATCGCTATTCCAGACATCGTTAACGGCCGGGTGGACATCCGAAATGCCCGACGGATCAGCGACACAGATTTCGCCGCCTGGACGCGACGGACACGCCCACAGGGGGGCGACGTCGTGGTAACCCGGCGTGGAAGGGTCGGAGACTCGGCGCCGATCCCAGACGGGTTGGCGTGTGCGATCGGCCAAAATCTGGTCCTGCTCCGCTCAGACGGCAGCCATATCGACCAACGATTTCTTCGCTGGGCAACGCGTGCACCCAGCTGGCGGTCCGAAGTCGAACGGATGATGAACGTTGGTGCCGTGTTTAGCAGTTTGAATGTTAAGGATGTACCCAAATTACGGGTACCCGTACCCCCGATACCTCAACAGAGTGCGATTGCTGATGTGCTGTGCGCGCTCGAGGATAAGATTGAAACGAATGAACACGTTGCCCGGAATGCCTTTGCTCTAGCAAATACGATGGCGCTTGACCTCATGCGCTCAACCGGCATCGTGCTGTGCAGCATGAAGTTCGGCGACTTGGGTGAGCTCTTCGATGGGCCTCACGCAACGCCGACTCGCCGCGCTGAAGGACCTTATTTCCTGAATATCTCCAGCTTGAAATCTGGTCGGCTGGACCTCAGCGAATCAGACCATGTCTCCGAGTCAGACTTTTTGAAGTGGACGCGTCGGGTGACTCCGCAGCCGGGGGACTTGCTGTTCTCCTACGAGACTCGACTTGGTGAGGCAGCGTTGATGCCCGAAGGGGTCCGCGCATGCCTTGGCCGTCGCATGGCATTGCTGCGGCCCGACCGAAACCGTGTGGACCCACACTTCCTGCTGCACTTCTACCTCAGCCCCACCTTTCAGCGGATAATCGCAGCACGGACAATTCATGGAGCCACTGTGCCTCGGATAGGTCTGGCATCCATGGGTGACTGGGAGATCGAGGTTCCGCCCATGCACGAGCAGGAAGTCATAGCCGGTTCATTGCGGTCGCTCCACGAGGCCATGGTCGAGGCCGAGCGCGAATCTGTCCGCTTGGCAACTGTTCGCGACGAGCTCCTCCCATTGCTCATATCGGGCAAGGTCCAGGTTAAGGATGTTGAACCTGTCGTACCGGAGGTCTTATGACGCGTCTAGGACGACGATGTCTTGCGGAAGAACAGGCAGCAAAAGAAGTGCGAGGCAGTTGTCAAAAGTGCTCGGGCCGCCGTTTGCGCTTGTTGTGCGACGCAAGTGAAGTCGCACAGACCAATGCTCGCAATGATCGCCGCCAAGGCTACCGGCTCACGATCAAGGGGGAGCGGTGACCGCATTCAGCGAAGCCGAATGGGAATCCATCGCGCTGGAAACACTTGCCGCCCAGGAATGGCCTGCGCAGCACGGGTCCCAAATCGCACCCGGCACAAATAACGGCCGTCCCTGTTGGGACGAGCTGGTGCTGCCGGACCGGCTATTGACCAAGATGCGCGACCTGAACCCGGATGTGCCAGTCGAGTACCTTGATCAGGCCCGTGCGGCCATCCTGCAGCCGTTATCGCAGGACGCGATTACCGAGAACTACCGGCTCCACCAATACCTGGTGGGCGGTTACCGGGGCATCAGTTATATCGACAACGATGGGATCGAACAGAACCCGACCATCCGGCTCGTCAGCCACCGCCCCGATGAGAACGAACTTTTAGCGGTACAGCAGGTTACGATCCGCAGCTCCGAGCACGAGCGGCGCTTCGACGTCGTGCTGTACCTCAATGGCATGCCGGTGGTGTTCTTCGAACTCAAGCAAGCCGGATCGGTGGAGGCAGACATCGCCGCCGCTCACGCCCAGTTGCGGACCTACTTGCGCGAGTTTCCGATGGCGTTCCGTTTCGCGGTGCTCAACGTGATCAGCGATGGCATTGTCGCGCGCTACGGCACCCCGTTCACACCGCTGGAGCACTTCGCGCCGTGGAACGTCGACGACGACGGTGAACCCGTCTCCTTCGGAATCGTCGACGACGACATACACCTGGGCACTGAACTGGAGTTTCTGATCGAGGGGCTGTTCAATCCTGAGCGATTCCTACAACTCCTGCGTAACTTTACTGCCTTCGACGAGGGTGCCGATGGACTGACTAAGCGAATCGCCAAGCCTCACCAGTACTTTGCCGTCACCAAGGCGGTCGGATCAACTGTCGCCGCCGCCAGCAGCAACGGCAAGGCCGGCGTCGTCTGGCACACCCAGGGCTCGGGCAAGTCGATGGAGATGGAGCTCTACGCACACCTAGTCGCTGAACAACCCAAGCTTAAGAACCCCACGCTGATCGTCGTTACCGACCGTAAGGAGCTCGATAGCCAGCTCTACGAAACGTTCAACCGGTCACGGCTGCTTGCCGAATCACCCGTCAAGGTCGCCACCCGCACCCAACTGCGCGATGAACTAGCTAACCGCGTCACAGGTGGTATCTACTTCACCACACTGCAGAAGTTCAGCTTGACCAAGGCCGAACGCGATTCGGGTGCTGATCACCCCCTGCTGAGCGACCGCCGCAATGTCATCATTGTGGTCGACGAAGCCCACCGCAGCCACTACGACGACCTCGACGGCTACGCCCGCCACATCCGTGACGCGCTGCCACATGCGGTATTCATAGCGTTCACGGGAACGCCGATCACCAGCGCCGAGCGCGATACCCGCGAGGTGTTCGGCCCCGATATCGACGTGTACGACCTGACCCGCGCGGTCGAGGACAAGGCGACCGTTCCGGTGTTCTTTGAACCACGCCTGATCAAAGTGACTCTTGCAGAAGGCGTTACCGAACAAGACCTCGATAACGCCGCCGACGAGGCGACCCTCGGCCTCGACGACGTGGAACGCGACCAGATCGAGAAGTCGGTTGCTGTTATCAACGCGGTCTACGGCGCCCCCGAGCGACTCGCGGTCCTGGCAGAAGACATTGTTACGCACTGGGAAATCCGGTCTCAGGAGATGCGTAAGTTCATCGGTGCGCCAGGCAAAGCCTTCATCGTTGGTGCTACGCGGGAGATCTGCGCGCAGCTCTATGAGGAGATCATCAAACTGCGTCCACACTGGCATGACGACGCAATAGACAAGGGCGTGGTCAAGGTCGTCTACTCTGGCACCGCGCAGGACCAGGGGCTAGTTGCCAAGCACGTGCGGCGAGACGCTCAGAACAAGGTGATCCAGAAGCGTCTGCGTGACCCCGACGACGAGCTGCAGATCGTCTTGGTCAAGGACATGATGCTGACCGGGTTCGACGCGCCCCCGTTGCACACGCTCTACCTTGACCGGCCCCTCAAGGGAGCGCTGCTGATGCAGACCCTAGCCCGCGTCAACCGCACCTTCCGCGACAAGCCGGACGGCCTGCTTGTCGCCTACGCACCCTTGGTCGAAAACCTGAATCAGGCGCTGGCCGAGTACACCAAGACCGACCGCGAGAAAAAGCCCGTCGGCAAGAACCTCGACGAAGCCGTCGCGCTGACCGAGGCCCTCCTCGGCCAGCTCGACGAACTCTGCTCCGGGTACGACTGGCGCGCCAAGGTCGCAGCGAACCACGGCTGGATGAAGGCGGCGGTCGGACTCACCAACTACCTGAGATCCCCGTCCACGCCCGGCAACCAGGTTGAGGAAGGGGAGTCCACGCTGGCCGAACGCTTCCGCAAGCTGGCGAACAACCTATCCCGCGCTTGGTTGTTGTGCGCCGGCAGCCAGACCCTCGAATCGCTACGCCCCACGGTGAAGTTCTATGAGCAGGCCCGTGTCTGGATGGCCAAGTTCGACGCCCAAGAGCGTCAGGCCGCCGGAAAGCCGATCCCCGAAGAGATCAAACGAATGCTTTCCACGCTGGTCTACGAGTCGACCGCGTCGGACGGCATCGTTGACATCTATGACGCCGCAGGGCTGCCTAAGCCGTCGCTGTCGGATCTCGGGCCTGAGTTCGAAGCCAAGGCCAAACAGGCCACCAACCCCCACCTGGCAATCGAGGCGCTGCGCGCGGCGCTGATGGAGGAGTCAGCTGCCGCCACCAAGCACAACCTGGTGCGGCAGCGTACATTCTCCGTGCGGATCGCCGAGCTGATGCGGCGCTACACCAACCAGCAGCTCACGTCGGCTGAGGTCATCGCCGAGCTGATCAAAATGGCCAAGGAGGTTGCGGCCGAGGGCAACCGTGGTGCGCACTTCAGCCCTCCGCTTTCCCATGACGAACTCGCGTTCTACGACGCTGTGGCGCAAAACGAGTCCGCGGTCGAACTTCAGGGAGAGGACGTCCTCGCGCAGATTGCGCGTGAACTCGTCGGCGTCATGCAGCGTGACACGAAGACCGACTGGACCGTCCGTGACGACGTGCGTGCCAAGCTGCGGTCATCGATCAAACGGCTGCTGGTCAAGTACAAGTACCCGCCGGACAAGCAGCCCCTGGCCATCAAGCTTGTCATTGAGCAAATGGAAGATCTAGCACCGCAATACGCCCGAAGCTGGGCTACGGCGACCTCCTGAAAAGTAGGTAATCTGGACGCATCATGTAACGGGAAAGCACCCCCGTGATAGGTGAACTGGCGACGGGCGGTCAGAATCGCGACAGCAAACAGGGCCGGAACTCCAAATGTAAGGTGTCACGTTGGGGACGTTCGCAGCGCTAACACATCCGGAGCTTGTGGTAGACCGGTGACCTCGCGGATTGTCGCACGCACCCGTTCGTGCAGCGGTCCCTCGGCTGGACTCCCTATAGCTTCGAGAGCCGCGGAAACGTCGACACCGGCGCCTCGAACACGCGCCGCCTTCGCGCCAGCGACGGGCTTGATGTAAAGAGCGGGACCAGAAATCGAAGTTGTCGAGGGATATATCAGCCCGGCTCGGGGATTGTCTGAATCGGCGCCTATTGAGTATGCGTACACGAATGATTGGTAGATGTCAGTAGAGCTGATCTTCTTTGCCGCATCGTAGAGCTTGTACTTCACGTCAATCGGCACAGTGTGTCCGGTGGTTATGTCTTCGATGAGCAGGTCGGGCCGGATCGTGCTGTAAGTGTCGCCAGTCTCCTCGTCGAGGATCACTGCACGGATCGACTGCTGAGCTCGCGCGCGAAGCGGTGTGCCTGCAAGCGAATTGATGACCAGTCGCGTGACGAACCGTTCGAATATCGCATTCATGTCGACCATGAACGAGGTCAGGTTGAGGGTTGATTTGTCGACGTGATCGTTCAGCGCCAGTCCCTCAAGTACCAGCAGCGCCAGCGCGTGCGAAGAACGGTATCGCGAGTTTCGGCGTCCGTAACGGATATTTCTGGCGTACCAGTCGCCTTCGCGTGTCCGTACTTCGCAGACCTCGTTCATGAGGCCGCCGAACGCGCGCGCGTTGTTGCGCACTTCGAGATCGCCTACTCGCGGCGCTGCTGCCTGAAGTGCCGCCGCGAGCAGTTGATTCTCCGGTATATCGCCGTCGAATTCGTCGAAGGAACATTCGATTCGGTGTAGCTGGCCATACCGGCGCAAGTACTGTTCGCGGACACGTAAGCGACCGCGCAGCACGTTGACGTTGTCGTCGACCGAGTGGTAGTCGCGAATTAGGCCGTCGCGGATGAGGGCTTTGGTCTCTTCCGTTAGCAGCATGACAATCAGGTCGAAGAGATCGGTTCCCTCGCCGGGCAACGGGCGGTCAGTCGGTAACCGTGCGAGTAGCCTGATACTTTCGCCGTATTCGATCATGCGAAGAACGCGAAGCGTTCCGCCGATCAATTTCGGCACGACGCGAATCTCTATGGCTGAGAAGCGCACCACTCCGACCCACGAGTGAGTGGTCACCTTGACCTGACCGCCGTCCAGCCAGTCGACATCCATGCGCGGGGCGAGGCCGCCGCCAGCAGCCAGGTCGTGGGCTAGCCGCTTGTCTCCGGGAGTTGGCCGGGGGCTGTCGATGACCCTGGTCTCGTATTCGCCGAAACGATAGAGATCCATTGTCACGCAGACGCACTAGCGTCGAAATTGGCCGCCAGCTTGGCACACAACGCCTCGGGATCGTCTTCTACATCGGCAGCAATCCGCTGACTACCGACATCGATGACGTCGCCGAGGAGATTCCGCAACTCGGTGTAGTCCTCGTACAGGTACTCCTGCAGCAGCGGCAGCAGTTCGTAGTGGAACATCGAAGCGAAAGACTGGGCGGTGTCGACGATGCCGTCTTCATGGAAGAACATCGCATGCCCGATCTGCTTCTCACGACCGAACCGCTGCCGGATCCGCTGGTTCAGCTCGTCGAGAAATGTGTCGAGCGCCAGTCCGCCGGCAGTAGCGCCCTCGAGGAGGTCACTTTCGGGAAGCAGCTCGAGGAAGCTGAACCGGCGTCGAAGCGCAGTGTCGAGAAGTTGCACGCTACGGTCGGCAGTGTTCATGGTGCCGATGATCAAGACATTCGGCGGAACCGCGAAATTGACTCCGCTCTGAGGCAATTGGACGGTGAAGCCCCGCTTATCCTTCTCGATTAACGTGATCAACTCGCCGAAGATTTTCGGGATGTTGCCGCGGTTGATCTCGTCGATCAGGACGACATAGCGCGTGTTCGGATGAGCCCGGGCGGCATCGCAGACGCGTTTGAAAACTCCGTCGACCAATACTAGGGCCATCTGGCCTTCGGCAGTTTGTTTCGGCCGGAAGCCTTCGATGAAGTCTTCGTAAGCGTAGGACGGGTGGAAGGTGATGCTGGTGAGCCGCTGGACGCTCGGCACACCGACTGATGCGACGCGCGGATCGCGGTCACCTAGGACGGCCAGCAGATGGTCGGCCTCGACAGGTGACAGCGCGAAAAGTGTTCCTTGGCAGCGGCACTTTATCGGCTCGCTCTCGGCCATTACCGGATCTGCCTGAAGTTCTTCGTATGTCAATCCGTTGTCGACTGCTGTGACTGGTTCGAGGGTGAGGTACGGCGCCTCCTGCACGTCATACTCTCCGGTGACGCGGGCCAGCGCCACAATGCGCTTGAATGGCTTCGCCTCGTACCCAACCACGAGATCGCCGGCTCGCACGTTCGGGTAGTTCCGCTGCAGCCTACCGAACTTGAAGTCTTCGGTCTTCTTGGCGAACAAGGTACTCCATGACCACTGCGACGGGTTGGCGACCACGAACCACACGCGGCGCGATGGCGCGCGCGTCGAACTCAGCTGCTTCTCACGCTCAACAAGAGCCGCCTCGTCGCTCAGGAGCGCTGTAGCGTGGTCGTCCGAACTTCCGCCTTCGAGCAGCCAGACCGCGGCCCGTCGTGCCGCATACGTCTTACCGGTCCCTGGCGGACCATAGAGCACGACCTGCCCGCGCCGTTCGAGAGCTTCCTCTAGCTTGCGGTAAATGCGGTCGGGCTCGACGGTTTTCGTGATGAGGGGTCCCGAGGCTCCCAGGATGTTCCGGTAAAGCGCTGCCGACACCTTCGACACGGTGGTCATCGCCCATGCTTTGACCGGTGGAATGACACGCGCGGCCGAGGTGTCCCAGTCAACACCGACAGTGTGCCGATATTCCTGGCGCTCTGGACGCCACTTGTAGCCGACGTCATTGACGGTTCCGACGGCGACAACCTCGGAGGTACCGCGGTTCGCGATGACTTTGTCGCCCGGCTGTAGCTCGCGAAGAGTCCATAATTCGTTCGCTTTACGACTGACTACCGCTTCGGCGCCGTTGTACGGGAAGTGCTGACGGAACGCGTCGAGAAAGGCTTCCTTGCTCTCAAACTCCGCCAGGTCGCCCACATCGTCCCAGCCGACACAGATGTAGCTGTTCTTCCGGCAGTCTTCCCAGTATTTCGCAAGCTCACCCGGGGCAATTTTCACGATCTTTATCGAGGTGCGCGGGTCGTTCCAGTGGTAGACGAAGTAGCCGAGTTCCTGAGGGGACAACCCGGCCAGCTCCGGCACTGCACGCAGCGCGGCGAGTAGCTGACGGTTCGCGCGAACCACCGACGGGAGCGGAGTTTCCCCGAGAGATTGCAGGAAGTGGTCGATCGCTTCTTTCGACGTCACCGGGATCAGCTCGTCGGGGAAGTACAGGTACAGCAGCTTGGCTCTGACGGCTTGCGCTCCGGTAAGCACCTTGACATCGTCGGTTTCGTCGAACTGGCCCTGCGACGCCAGGCCGAGGATCTCGACGAAGCCGGCCCGCACCGCGTTCCATGCCTCCTCGATGGACGTGTACTCCTTCGGGTACTGCCAGACCTTTTCAGCTGCGCGTTTGAAAATTAGGTGCTTGTGGGCCGAGCCGCCGCTCATGCTCGCGACCGGCTTCGTCTTGAACTCGAGCCAGTACGAAACCACGTCGTTGTTGCCTTGCCCGAGGGCGTAGTCCTCGACCGACATCGAGGGCCATGCCGATTTGGGGAACCGGTTGACGAAATCTTCCCGCAGTGCCGTGGCCTCCGCGACGCGCTTCCCGGTCGCCTGTCGGTCCCACGTATTAAGGGCGTCGATGATGCTCTGGTGCTGGTTGCTGTCGATCAAGGCTTCTCCGCGAGTCGGTGGTTCTGCTTGTTGCGGGATTGGTTCGACGTTATCGACATTGCTAACCGCGGGATAGACCAGAACGGTGAGGGGTGAGACTCGGAGTCTTGGCCGACAAGCCGCTGAAGAACCACGTTGGATTCCGTCAAGTCGGTTGGACCGCGGTCGTCACCGTCGTTCCCGGCAGGTCGGTGTTGAGGTGTTCGATGAGCAAGCTCGATGGGAATGTGTACGGATCCGGCAGTAGCAGGTGCAGATCGTGCGCGGTCCGGTCGAACCGGTAACCGGTGATCAGGCCACCCGAGCCGGTGCGGACGAAGTCCAGCTGGAACGTCTCGGCGGCCAGGCCGGACGCCAGCCACACCGCAACGGCGGGTTCGTCCTCGATCTCACGACGGCCGGCGACGATCGCCTGAGCGATGCAGCCGATCAGCGCGGGCGCCTCGACCATCCGCTGCACCGCGTCGAGGACGTCCACAGCGTTGTCGGCGTGTGATCGCGATCCGAATAGCACGGCCAGGGTCGGCGCCTCACCTGCGAGCTCGTCGCACGCGTGCGCTGCAGCCTCCACCGCGGCCTCCCGCGCGTCGGGCGCGATGGAAACCCCGACTCCGATTCGCACCCTTCCATGATGCGCCGCCCTGGGCGCGACCGTCGCCGCCCCGGAGCTTCAGCGCGCAAAGTAGAGCCCAGCCGCGGCAGGCTTCCTCGCCGGCCGGTGGATCCCCACGTCGGCGGCGCGGCGGCGGTGAATGCTTGCCGCACAGTCGATCTCGCTCAGGCCGGCTTGAGGTGGGCGGTGATGATCGGCGTGACCCGCGCGATGAGTTCGTCCAGTGGTGTGGACGCGATCGGCTCCACCTGCAGCACGTGGCGCAGGTAGGCGATGCCCAGGAGTTGGGACATGGCCAAATCGATCCGCAGTTCGGCATCCGATCCCTTCAGCGGCTTGGCCAAATGCGGGTACAACTGGCCCTGAATGAACTGACGCACCAGCGCGGTGGACTCCTCGTGGGTTGCCGCGCCGCGCAGGATCGCCAGGAGCGGGGCGCGCGAGTCCGGGTGCTCCCACGCTTCGAAGAACACGCGCGTCAGTCGCGCACCGATTTCGCCGCGATCGCCGCTGGCTATTCGGGTCTCAAGCTCGGCTGGCTCGAACGGCCATCCCACGGTGGACCGGAATAGTTCGGCCTTGCTGCCGAAATAGTGTCGGATCAGTGCCGGGTCGACGCCGGCCACGGCGGCGATGTCGCGGACCGAGGTCTTGTCGTATCCGGAGTCGGCGAACAGCCGTCGAGCGGTCGCCACGATCGCGTTGCGGGTGTCGGGGTTACCCGGCCGTCGTCCAATCGGGCGCATAGTCCTGAAATTCTACAGCCGTTGACTTCCAGGCCCACGGTCGCTAACCTGGGCGTATAAATTCCACAGGCGAGGAGTTTCGGAGATGCCGACACCACGATGGGTCGCCAAAGCCAATAAGATCGGCCTCAATCGCGTCACCAAGTACATCGCTCCCTGGGCACCGGGGTGGGCGGTCGTCATCCATCGCGGTCGCAAATCGGGCCGCACCTTCCGCACCCCGCTGTGGGCGTTCCGTCGCCACAACGGATTTGTGATTGCGCTGACCTACGGCCCAGGCACGGACTGGGTGCAGAATGTCCTAGCCGCGGGCGGCTGCGAACTGCAGAGTAGGCGGCGACACTACCAGCTCGGCGCCCCGACGATCTTCCGCGACGAGAACGCGACCGACATGCCGCCGTTCATCCGGTTCATGCTCCGCAGGGTGATCAAGGCGCCAGAGTTCTTAAGGCTCGACGTGGTACGCGAACTGGCGCCGGCACGCTGATTCGGCCGGATTCCGTTGTCAGGGTTGAAAGAAGAGGTGAGTCCAGTGACGGTGGACCTACCGAGCAGTCCGCTCGGGGAAGTAGATCCGCAGTTCGAAAAGCTCGCGGTCGAAGGCATCGCTACGTTCACGTTCGCACTGCCCGGGACCAGCGTCCGCGAAAAGCTACTGCAGAACCTGACGCTGGATGTATGCCGTTCATATATGGGGCTGGCTTTCCGGATGCACGTCACCGCGGCCCGGATGCACGGTCTTACCTACGCCGACCTGTTGGCCGCGATCCGGTTTATCGCCCCATACTCGGGATATCCGGCCGCGGCCGACGCACTCGCCCGGCTCAAGGAGGTCGCGACCGAGATCGGTTTGGATACAAATGATCTCGGTGAGCCGCCGATGACCGGCGCCGGGGGTGACGGTGTGGCCCGCCTCGGCACCGCAGACGAATGGACCACGAAGTTCCTTGATTGGCAGCTATCGCGGGCGTGGTCGGAGGACCGACTGAGCATGCGAGAGCGCGCCATCATGGCGCTCACCTCCGATGTCAGCCAGCAGGCTCTGGACGAGACTTTCCATCGGCACGTCGAACTCGCGCTCGACACCGGTCTCGGCGCGGACGGCGTCCGCGACGTGGTCCGCTTCTGTGCCGAGCACGGCATCGCCCGCGTCGTGGCGGCGCTGAGAGAGCTCGACAACGTCTTGTCGACAGCTCACTGAACATCGCGCTCCAGCGGCGCCTCTGATATCGACCCGATCTGCGCGCAGCTGAGGCAGCGCGATCTCTTGCAGCTCAGAGAAGTTCGGGGCCGCCCCGAGCAGCGGGCACTAAGGACATGGTCACTCCGCCACGCTTATGTCCTGGTCGTGTTCGCGTTTGTGGAGCGTGCGTGCCGCCGGACGCACGGCCCATGACGCAACCGTCATTACGAGCAGAATGGAGCAGATCGCGGCTTCTTGGACATCCTTGCCCGTGGTCAAATGCGACACGATGGCCCCCGAATAGACAAAGAAAATGCCGGCGTAGGCCCACTCCTTGACCAGCGGAAGCCGCGGCACAACGAGGGCAGCCGCGCCGAGCAGTTTCCAAGTCCCAAGCAAAACCAAGAAGTACGTCGGATAACCCAAGTGCGTCGCGACGTTGCGAACCAAGGGAACGCGGAGCACATCCCAGATGCCTCCCAATGTCAACTCAGCGACGAGCACGGCGGTGGCAATCCAGTAGGTGGTTATCTGGGCGCGAGTGCGCATGCCGGGGGGTTTTGTGATCGCAGTCATTTCAGAGTCTCCGTTGAAGTGTCGTAACGAGTGGTCTACTGCTACGACACGCCACGACGCCAGAACGTGACCGCCGACGACCTGAGGTCTGTGATACATCGCTTGAATCGCGGGACGTCGGGTGATCTTGCCGGCTTCGGTAGCGGCTGGGCGGCGCGGGTCACTATGTCCATTCCTGCAGTAATCACTATTCTGCTTGTGAAACTCACCAAGGAGCACCGATGACCGCGACCGCAGTCCCCCTGGCTACCGCGAAGCCTGTCATCAGCGCCCTGCCGCCGTCCCGGGGTTTGCGGGTGATGTGGATCGTGGCGTTCGGTTCGCTGGTGCTGGGCTTCCCGCTCTACACGTACCTGGTGTTCCACGGCCATATGGACCGCGGGCTGATGGCCAACCTGCTAGCCACTCAAGCTACTGCCGCCTACTTCGTGGGAATCTTTGCGGCCTTTCTGCCGATCCGGTCGCTGCGGCGCTGGACCAGGTTCGAGCGCCTGCAGGGGGTCGTGCTGCCGTTCGTGATCTGCTCCTACGCCACCCATCTGACGTGGGAGTTGGGGTGGCTGATCCTGCACAAGCCGATCGCCGGCGCTCGTGAAAGCGCCTGGGCTTACCCGTGGTGGGCCTACATCGACGGTGGAGATCTGCGCTACCTCAACCCAAATCCCCATTTCTTGATGATCGAGGTGCTCTCGGTTATCAACGCCTGCGTCGGCGTCACGGGTCTGATCCTGCTCAAACGCTCGCAATTCACCGACTACCGGGGCACTTTGCTCGTCATGTCCACGGCCGTCACTCACACGGTGCTGACTTGGTACTACTACGGCAGCGAAATCATCGGCGGCATGCCGTCGGTGAACACCTCGAGTTTCTTCGACCTGGGCGTGAAGTTCATCATGCTCAACATGCCCTGGCTCATCGCGCCCTGGCTAGTGCTCGCCTGGGGATACCAAATGCTCAAACGTCAATTCGCAGCCATTGGCCACTCGCCAGAAATGGTCAGCGGTACCACGGCCTGAGCACACTGGCCCGCCCAGCGCCGTCTCGGTTCCTCAGCCCCTTGACGGCAGCCCGAAACGGGCGGGTGCGTATCAGCCGACGGGATGAGGGTCTCTCATGCTGGGCTGCTCGACCCGGTGAGCTCGTGTACCCTCCGCTAGCCTGACATTGGGCTGCTACGAGTCCACGAGGGGAATCGATGAGCGGAACCGGCGAGACCACAATCGGGTTGACCGGGTTGCACGCCGTCGGGCGCGGTGTGGACCGCCCCGAACACGTCCTGGTGGCTAGCGATGGTCGGGTGTTCGCGTCCGATAAGGCCTCGGCGGTCGCAGAACTCATCGACGAGCACACCGTCCGGCACATGGGGCAGGCCGGCGGCGAGCCGAATGGGATCGCTCTGGACCGCGACGGCCACTTTCTGATCGCCAATTGGGGCTTGGGTGTACTGCAGGATCTCGACTCGGAGACGGGTGCGATCACGGCGGTGTTAAGAGAACAACTCGACGGACGCCCATTGCGATGGTTGAACTTCGTCCTAGTGGATTCCGTTGGGGCGTTGTGGTGTTCGGTGAGCACGACCGCGGACGACCTCATGGATACGATCGCGAACGGCACTGCCGATGGGTTCATTTTTCGAGTCGCACCAGACCGCCAATCGGCACAAGTGGCTGCCGACGCGGTGAACTTCCCGAATTGCATGGTGCTGGATCGCAGTGAGGAGTATTTGTACGTGGTCCGCACGCTGGCCGCTGACGTTGTGCGGTTTCCGATCGAAGGCGAAACGCTGGGGCCCGAAGAGCAATACGGCCCGCCGCTCGGGGGCCGGCGCCCCGACGAGTACGGCCCCGACGCCGGCCGCCTAATGGCCGACCCGGAAGTTGGCCGCCGGTGGGGGATGGCCGACGGATGCGCGTTCGACGCCGAGGGAAACCTCTGGGTCACACTGGTTCTCGCCAACAGGATCGTGGCGATCAGCCCGGACGGCCAAGCGGTAACCGTGCTCGACGACCCCGACGGCGCGCTATTGAAAAGCCCGACCAGCATCGCCTGGGGCGGTCACGACATGCGCGACATCTACATCGGTTCGATCACGACGCCATACGTGCTCAAGGGCAGAAGCTCGGTGCCCGGCCTCCCGCTAATCCACCAGCGCTAGCCTGACGGCCCGGGCCGCATGAAATCCGGCAGCGCCTGCTCGGGGTCGGCCGGGATCATCGACTCGCCCAGCCCCCATAGCTGGCGAATGGTGGCACCGCCGTCGACGACGAGGGTCTGACCGGTGATGCGCGCGGCCAGCTCCGAGGACAGGAACAACGCGGCGTTGGCGACGTCATGCGCGCGGGGTGCCGCCAGCGGATTGATTCCATTGACGGCATACTCACCAGGCGGCTGATCCTCGTTGCCTGAGCCGACATTGCCCGGCGCGACCGCGTTGGCGCGAATGCCATAGCGCCCCAGTTCATCTGCGAACGTCTTGACCAGCGAGATGACGCCCGCCTTGGCGGCGCCGTAGGCGGCGTGGTAGGTCGCCGAGGCGATACCGTCGACCGACGCGATCGCCACCAACGATCCGCCGCTGCCCTGGGCGATCATGTACCGTGCCGCGGCCTGAAAGAGGTAGAACACCTGGGTCAGGTTGTAATGAATTGCCGCGTCCCACAATTGGGGGGTGAAGTCCTCGACCTTCGACCAGGTCGCGCCACCGATGATGTCGACGCACACGTCGACCCCGCCCAGCGCCGCCTCGACGTCGTCGATCGCCCGGCCGACCTGCTCGGGGTCGGTCATGTCGGCGACGATCGGGACGGCGTGACCGCCCCGGCCGACAATCTCGCCGGCGATTTGCTCCGCGCGCTGCTCGTCGATGTCGATGCAGGCCACCGAGGCGCCGGCTTCGGCCAGGGCCAACGACGTGAACCAACCGTGGCCCGCGCGCTCGGGGATGTAGCCCGCACCCGACACCACCGCACGCTTGCCTGAGAGCCCCAAATCGATCACGCCGACCTCCTTCGCGGGCCGAACGCCGTTGATGGCCGACGGCCGTACTGGTGGAGTATCAAGGCGGCCTCGACCGCAGTCAACGACGACGCGCTGCGCCGAGTCACCGCGCAATCAGCACGCCGGCTGGTGTTCCTCGACTCCAGAGCTGCTCGCCTGAGACTGTTCCTCGCTAGCCTTGCCCCGGAACGGCCCCGCCACTTGCGAGCCCAAGTAGACGACCCCGCGGCCGACTGCCACGAACGCACGGCCCGTGACGGTCCCGACCGCTCCCAAAGTGGCGACGGCAGCATCCAACACGCTCGGAATATGGAAGTCCTCCCAGGCCTCGACCTGGTGCTGGCGCGCCTTAGCGAAGCGGTCGAGCTCGTCGCGCAGGGCGGCGCCCTGCTTGGCCAGCTCGCGCACCGCCCAGAATCGGAAGCCGTCGATGGCCGCCGTCTTCCCGAACCGGTCGAGGATCTCCTTCGCGCTCTGGTAGATGTCGAGGTCTTCGCGCAGGTGATGGTCGACGAGCCCGCGAGCCTCGTCGATCGCCCGCAGCAGCTGATCGGGTTCCGTCGCTTCGATGCGCGCGAGGTTGAGCCGCTGCCACTTGTGCAGCGCCTCCTCGGCGATCACCAGCAGGCTCAGGGTGTCGCCAAGCCGGTTGTCGTCGATGGCGTTTCGCAGCTTCCCGGCCCGCTGCTGCACGCCCAGGGTGTGATCGAACGACGCCAGGATGCGGCTCACGTGGTTGCGCAGCTGCTCGACCGCGACGTTCAGCGCCGGCCCCAGCGCGGCGACCGAATCCCAGTACGCATCCGGCAGCGACCCGTACTTCTCCAGCGACTCGACCATCCGCGAGACCGTCAGGCTGTTGCCCAGGACGTCGCCGGCGCGTTGCGCCCGCGCGACTTCGAGCACCGCCTCGACCTTGTCCTCCACCCGCCGGACGGCGTCTTCGACCTCGGCGACCGCGGACTTCAACGCGACCTGCACCGCGATCATCTGCGCGGACATCATCGCCTCGGCGCCCAGCATCGCCGGTTGCCACTGCAGCGCGGCCAGGAGGTCCCCGGCATCGACGCCCGTCGCCAGCCGGAAGAAGCCCTCGCCGAGGGGAACCAGGTTGCCTTCCTTCAGGGCCTCGACGGTGTCGCGGTGCAGCTGCACGTACTTGCCGGTGTCGGCCAGCAGGGCGGCCACCCCGACGAACCCGCTGGCCAGCGACGCGGTGTCGATCCCGGCGACCCGCATCCCCTGCCCGGCGATGGATCGCAGCCGCGTTAGGTAAGACTCGACGGCGGCGGGGTCGCCGCCCAGCAGCAGGGCCTCGTCGTGCAGCGCGACCACGACCTCGTCGGCATCGGTCCCGGCCGACACGTCGAACACGTCGGTCGTGCTCACGGCACCCCCTGATCCTTTGGCCAAGCAAAGCGGCCAACAGTTAACAGGAATTTGTCGGCTAGCAAATCGGGACGTTACACCCCCGTGCGGGGCACACCGTTTCCCTTTGCCGTGTGTTCGGCAGGAATTCACCGACGCCGGGGGCCGGCCTGCAGCGGCGGCAGCGAGCAAACCCTAGACCGCGCCGGATAACCCGGCCTGCCAGGGTCGAGCCACCCGTAACCTTCAGGTGTGCCCGCGCGTAAGACCCCCCGACTGACGGTCGAGGACTGGCTGCAGGCGGGCTATGCGCTGCTCGCCGAGCAGGGGGTGCGCGCGCTGAAGATCGAGCGCCTCTGCCAGCAGGCCGGCGTCACCCGCGGCAGCTTCTACTGGCACTTCGACGACATGGACAGCTACCGCGCCGCGCTGGTCGACTCGTGGAACACGTTCCTGGAACAGGACCGGCAATCGCTGGCCGAGCTCGACGCGCTGCCGCCGCGCGAGCGCCTGTCCGCCATGATGGCGGCGCTGACCAGCCCGGGGCATTGGACGCTGGAACGCGCGATGCGCGAATGGGCCCGCACCGACCCGGCCGCCGCCGCCAACGTCCGCGCAGCCGACCGTCGGCTGCTGCGCGCCGTGACGAAGGCGTACGGCGACTACGGCTTCAGCCCCGATGACGCCAGGCTGCGCGCCCAGCTGACCTTCGCCGCCGGCATCGGGCTGCTGCACCTGGCCGACTCGGCCCAGCAGGCGCAAAAGGCCGCCCAGCGGGAACGATTCCTCGAGCTGATGCTCAAGGACTAGACCATCGCGATCGGGGAGATCTTGGCGCCAATCGCCAACGCCCCGGCCAACTCTCGGCTCACGTCGTAGTCGAACACCACATGCCCGGACGCGATGTCCACGTCGCGCTTGAAGCGCTGCATCGGGTTCGACAGGAACTGCGCGCTGGCGCCGGAGGCCTCCACTAGGTCGGCGATGATCACCTTGCTCTCGTGCACCGTGTGTGCGGCCGCCAGCCGCGCCTCAGCCCGCACCGCCCGGCTCACCCGCTTGCCGCGGACCACCAGGTCCTCGATCCCGCCGGCGGTCTCGTCGACCAGCGCCCGCAACGCGCGCAGGCGCACGCGCGCGCTCGCCAGCCGGATCTGGGCGGCGGGCTGATCCTTCTGTGCCGCACCGCTGTACGCCAGGACGCGACCGCCCAACCGCTCGGCGAACAACTCGGTGACCCGTTCGGCGGCGCCGAGCACCGGCATCGACGCCACCAGCGCCAGGGCGGGCACCATCGGCCACCGATACGTCGGGGCGTCATGGGCCCGCGCGCCCGGCGCCGTCCCGGAGTAGATGTCGGCCACCGACACCATGTGGTGTTCCGGGACGAGCACGTCGGTGACGACGATGTCGAGGGAGCCGGTGCCGCGCATGCCCGCGGTGTGCCAGGTGTCGACGACCTCGACCTGGTCGGCGGGCACCAGCACCAGCGCGGGGTCGATGCGGTCCGGCCGCTCAATGAGCGCCCCGACCATCACCCAGTCGGCGTCCATCGCGCCGGTGGCCCACGACCACCGGCCGGTGAGGCGCACCCCGCCGTCGGCCGGGGTGCCGCGCCCGGTGGGGGCGAGGGGAGCGGGCGCCAGCACCGGTCCCGAGGCGAACACCTCCTCCTGGGCCCGCATGTCGAACAGCGAGAGCATCCAGTTGTGCAGGGCGTAGAACCCCAGGGTCCAGGCGCTGGACGCGCACCCGTGCGCCATGCGCCGAATCGGTTGCAGCAGTTCGGGAAACGATGCCTGGATCCCGCCGAACCGGGCCGGGAGCAACAGCCGGAACAGCTCGGTCCGGCGGAATTCGTCGACCGTCGCCGCGGGCAGCCGGCGCAGCCGCTCGGCCTCGTCGGCGCGCTCGGCCAGCCGGGCGACGAAGTCGTCGGTGATTCCGCGCAGCTGCCGGTCGTCGACCACGGACATGGCGCCGACCGTACCATACCTTTTTGTACGGTAACGACGTCGCTTCCGCGGGGGTCACTTCTTCCGCATCTCGCGCGCGTCGTACACCGTGAAGTAACAGAGCAGCCGCTCTGTTAACATGGCGGCGTGCCGCGACCCCGGGTTCACGACCAGGACCAGATCCTGGATGCCGTCGAACGGCTGGCCGTGCAGGCCGGGCCCGCCGCGGTCACGATCAGGGCCGTCAGCGACGCGACCGGTGTGTCCAACGGCGCGCTGTACCACACGTTCGGCTCGCGGGCGGGACTGGTCGGGCGGGCGTGGCTGCGGGCCGGGCACCGATTCCTTTGCGCGCAGGCCGAATTGATCGACGCCGCGCCGCAGGGGGACGCCGTGGCCGCGGTGGTGGCCGCGGCCGAGGCGCCGGCGGTATTCGCCCAAGACCATCCGGCATCGTCGCGGCTGCTGCTGACGGTGCGCCGCGACGAACTGCTGGGCCCGGACACGCCGCCCGACCTCGCGGCGCAGCTGCGTGACCTGGACCGGCTGCTGGTGGAATCGATGATCCGGCTGGCCCGCCTGCTGTGGGACCGCAAGGACGCGGCGGCCGTCGACGTCGTCACGATGTGCATCGTCGACCTGCCGACGGCGATCCTCTTGCACTGCAACCGGATCAAGGACACCGATGCGCGTGAGCGATTGCGCGCCGCGGTCATAGCCGTGCTGGACGCCGGGGAGCCCCGGCGCAAAACCACAGAAAAGGACGGGACATGACACCGACACTCAGCTGGGACGACACGATCGCGGTGCTGCACCTCGGCGACGACGAGAATCGGTTCTCCCCGGAGTTTCTCGGCGCGATCAACGAACAACTCGACGACATCGAGAAGTCCGGCGCGCACGGGCTGGTCACCACCGCGGGCGGCAAGTTCTACACCAACGGGCTGGATCTGGACTGGCTGGGCGCGCACGCCGACCAGACAAAGGACTACGTCGCGCGGGTGCAGGCGCTGCTGGCCCGCGTCCTCGCCTTTCCCATGCCCACCGCCGCAGCGATCACCGGGCACGCCTTCGGCGCCGGCGCCATGCTGGCCATGGCCCACGACGTTCGGGTGATGCGCGCCGACCGGGGCTTCTTCTGCTTCCCCGAGGTCGACATCCGCATCCCGTTCACCGACGGCATGGCCGCGCTGATCCAGGCCAAGCTCACGCCGCGCGCCGCGGTGGCGTCGATGACGACCGGGCGGCGCTTCGGTGGGGAAGAGGCGGCCGGACTCGGCATCGTCGACGCGACCGCCGCCGAGGGCGAGGTGACCGAAGCGGCGGCCGGCCTGCTGCGCCCGCTGGGCGCCAAGGACCCCGGCACGCTCGGCGCGATCAAGCAGACGATGTTCCGCGCCGCGACGCGGGCGCTGACCGACGTCTGAGGAGTCGGCCGATTGTTACCATCGCGCGGTGAGTGACCGCGCCGGCCCGGGACCCATTTCGCGCCGCGACCTGCTGAGATTCGCGCCGGCGCTGCTCGGTGCCGGCGCGCTGATCGGTGCACCCCACGCCCACGCCGGCCCGGCCGGGGCGGCCGTCTTCCTCGACCCGGGGCACAACGCCGTCAACGACGCCTCGATCAACCAGCAGGTCCCCAACGGCCGGGGCGGGACCAAGGCCTGCCAGACCTCCGGCACGGCCACGGGCGACGGCTACCCCGAGCACGCGTTCACCTGGGCCGTCGTGACCCTGATCAGCGAGTCGCTCAACCAGATGGGCGTGCGCACCCAACTCTCCCGCGGCGACGACAGCTCTGTCGGCCCGTGCGTGGACCAACGCGCGGCGGCCGCCAACGCGATGCGCCCGGACGCGATCGTGAGCATCCACGCCGATGGCGGACCGGCGTCCGGCAGCGGATTCCACGTGAACTACTCCAGCCCGCCGTTGAACGACGTCCAGGCCGGCCCGGCCGTCCAGCTGGCCACCACCATGCGGGATGCGCTGTCGCAGGCCGGTTTCCAGCCCGCGAACTACATCGGGTCGGGCGGCCTCTACGGCCGCAACGACCTGGCGGGGCTGAACCTGGCCCAGTACCCGGTCGTCCTCGTCGAACTCGGCAACATGAAGAACACCGAGGACGCCGCGCGCATGCAGAGCCCCGACGGCCGGGCGAAGTACGCCGCCGCGGTCACCCAGGGAATTGTCGCCTTTCTGAACGCCAAAGGCGCCCAGTAGCTGAGCGGTCGCTCAGCCGGTGAAACCGCGGACCGGCGACGCGCCGGGCCCGCTGGTGCCCGCATCCAGGTGGCTGGAGGCGAAGGCGACGCCTTTGTCGATCATGGCGCCGTCGTCGGCGTAGGTGTTGTGGGCGGCGAAGTTCATGCCGTCGGAGCAGACCGGGTCTTCGGTGGCGCAGACCTTGATGGTCTTGTCCTGATACGCCGGGCCGATGACCACCGGCGGCTCGCCGAGGAAGTTCATGGCGCGCACGTTGGGCATACCGAACAGCACGACCGAGGAGACGTGACTGGCCACCGAGGGGTCCAGCGGCTTGGGCACGGTGTTGGGGTCGACGCCGTCGGGCACCGAGGGCGAGGTCACGAAGCCCATCACGGCCGCGCCCTGGGAGTAGCCGCCGAGCACCATTCTGGTGTTGGGGCAGTCGTGGGCCATCGAATTGACATGATTCGCGGCGTCTCTGATGCCGTCGACGCCGGTGTCCCATTGGTCGCTGGCGGGGTAGTTGACCGGGTACACGTCGAAGGACTTGGCTCCCATGCGCGAGTGCAGGGCGTCGACGAAGGCTTGTCCGGTGGGGCCGACGCCGGGGGCTTCGCCGGTGCCGCGGGCGAAGACCACCTGCACGTCGGGGCACTGGGCGGCGGCGGTGGGCAGGGCGGAACCGACGAGGGCCGACGCGCCGAGGCCGGACGCCGCGGCGACTGCAGGAGCCAGGGAACGGATGAAGTGACGTGCGATCATGCCGCGACTAGTGCCCATACGGACCCCTCCCAAACTGTCAATATGGCGAACAATTCGTCATTGTTTCCTGTATACCTAGGCGCCGCAACATGCGTCGGAGGAGCGCCGCGTGTCGTCGCACCGATATGACGCCCAGCCGAAGGGCCCGGGGGAAACGCCATGTAGCGAAACTGCCCCGGGCCGCCGTTTGGTGTCGATCTCCGAGGGTAGCCGGTCCGGCGACCACGCTGACGACACGGACGGGTGATGACATGGCTACGGGTGAAACAGGTTTCGATGACGTGACTTTCGACCTCCTCTCCGTGCAGTACCACTCGCTAAAGGCGGGATACGACTACGGCCAGTACGTGCGCGACGCGAAAGACGCTGGCATGGACGACGTCGCATCGTTCTTCGGCGAGGTGATGGCGCAAGACGCCGAGCGTGCGTGGCGATGCCACGAGTTCCTGGGCCGCCTGCAGGCGGCGGCCTCGGCCCGGGCCGGCCGCGCGCAAAGAGCGCCGGCAACGCCGCGTCCCGCAAATCAGCCTGTCTGGCAGCAGCTTTTGGTGTCGGCAAGGTCACATGCCGGCAAACACGCCCGCGTCGTAGGGCACAGCGCTATTAGAATTCCGTAAGATTAGTGAAAGTTCTTTGTGTGTAAGCGCTGAGCAAGAGCAAGTGAACACGGAGCGGGATGTGAACACGGACCTTTTCGACGCCGTCATCGTCGGTGCAGGCTTTGGGGGCATCGGCGCCGCGATCCAGCTCAAGCGCCTCGGGTACGACAACATCGTCATCGTGGAGCGCGAGGACGACCTGGGCGGTACCTGGCACGTCAACCACTACCCGGGGATCGCCGTCGACATCCCGTCGACCACCTACTCCTACTGGTTCGAGCCCAACCCGGGCTGGTCGCGGCTGTTCGCGCCGGGCGGTGAGGTCAAGAAGTACGCCGCAGACGTCGCCGACAAGTACGACGTGCGCCGCAAGATGCGGTTCAACACCACGGTGGAAGGCGCCCAGTGGGACGAGGACGCCGCGGCGTGGCGGGTGGCGCTGGCCGGCGGGGAAACCCTGACGTCCCGTTTCCTGATCACCGCCACGGGTTTCCTGTCCCAGCCCCGCATGCCGGACATCCCCGGCGTCTCCAGCTTCCGGGGCAAGGTGGTCCACACCACCGCGTGGGACCACGACTACAGCTATCAGGGCCGGCGCATCGCGGTGATCGGGACCGGGGCGTCGGCGGTGCAGGTCATTCCGGAGCTGGCCAGGCAGGCCGGCGAGCTGACCGTCTACCAGCGCACCGCGACCCACGTGCTGCCGAAGTTTGACTTCGGGTTCTCCCCGGGGGTGCGGCGGCTGTTCGCCCGGGTGCCGGCGGCCCAGCGTGCGCTGCGGTGGGTGACCGACATTCTGCTCGAGATCATCATGGTGGTCGGGGCGCTGCACTTCAAAGAGTCCCGCGGTCGGGGCAACATTTCCGCCTCCGACCTGGCCAAGATCAACCGGTTCCGGTGGATCCGCGACAAAGAACTGCGCGCCAGGTTGACGCCGGACTATGACCTCGGCTGCAAGCGGCCGACCTTTTCCAACACCTTTTACCGCGCGTTCACCCAGCCCAACGTGCACCTGGAGACCGCCGGGATCGAGCGGATCGAGCCGGACGGCGTCGTCACCGTCGACGGGCGTAAGACGGTGGTCGACACCCTGGTCCTGGCGACCGGTTTCGACCTGTGGGAGGCCAACTTCCCGGCCATCGAGGTGGTCGGCCGCAAGGGCCGCAACCTCGGAAAGTGGTGGCGGGAGACCCGGTTCCAGGCCTACCAGGGCGTCACCATGCCGTACTTCCCCAATTACTTCAGCCTGGCCAGCCCGTTCGCCTTCTCCGGCCTGTCCTTCTTCCACACCATCGAGTACCAGATGCGGCACATGGACCGGCTGCTCGGCGAGGTCAAGCGCCGCGGCGCGACGACCTTCGAGGTGACCGAGGAGGCCAACGACCGGTTCATGGAGCGGATGACCGAACGGCTGGACAACACGGTGTTCTACTCCGGCAACTGCGCCACGTCGCGGTCGTACTACTTCAGCCCCAGCGGGGAGGCGTCGCTGCTGCGGCCGACGTCGACGTTGAACTCGGTGCGGGAAGCCGCGACGTTCCCGCTCAGCGACTACGTGATCGCGTAACGCCACACCCGCCACACCCGCCACACCAGCCCCTGGCCGGGGCGGCCGGCTGTTTGCCCGCCTCTGAGCGACAACGGCAGTTGTGCGCCCGCGCGGCGGGTAGGGGCCCGCCTGCACGCGCCCTGCACGCGCCCTGGGTTGCCCAGGCTGCCCCCGGATTGTCGCTGAGAGGCGGGCAAAGGCGATGCCGCCCGTTCCAGTGACGCGTGTGGCTGATGGGACGCCGGCGATTCGGTGAATCACCCCCGCGGCGTTTGCGCGCGCCGCAGCGGGGTAATCGGGCCTGAAGCAGATACGCGGACTTCCGTCCGTTACCGATGCGAAAGTCGATGTGGCCCAATGGAAACACTGTGTCGGGGATGCGCTTGCCTGGCGATCACCTTCGCCTTCGTGCTGGGTGACATCGACGCGCCCGCGCATTCGGTAGCCGACTCGACCACACAGCAGCTGCTACCCCTGCACACCCAGGAAGGAACACATTGACCATCGCCTCGGGGGCCAGCCAGCCCAACACGTTGTCGGCCCTCTTGCGGCTGCTGGGCGTCGAGAACGCCTCCGCCTACCAGCACCGTCCGGCGCTGGCCCGGTGGTTCGAGCACAACACGCCGAGCGCGGGCCTGCGAGTCAGCCTGCGCGCCAACGGCTATGGGGTGATGTTCCTGTCGTCGCTGCGTCCGATGCGCTCGACGGTTTCCGGGCTTCGAGCCACCGCCTAGGACCCGGCCGGCCAATCGGCCAGCGTGTCCAGATACAGGCCGCGCACCTCGGCGATGCGATCGGTCAACGTGTCCAGGGTCCAGTCGTCGACCGGGATCGGCGGGAGCACCGCGACGTCCACCGTGCCGGGGTGAATCTCCATCGAATCCCGCGACGCGATGATCTCCGCGTTGCGGATCACGATCGGCACGATCGGAATTCCCGCCGCCATCGCGATGCGGAACGCCCCCTTCTTGAACGGCCCCACCCCGGTGGTGTCCAGCGCGGTGCCCTCCGGGGCGATCAGGATGGACAGCCCCGCCTTGGCGCGCTCCTCGACCTGGTGCAGGGTTTCCACCGCCGCGGTGGTGTCGTCGCGGTCGAGGAATACCCCGTCGTTCAGCTTCAGCAGCGTGCCGATGATCGGGTCGCTCGCCAGTTCCTTCTTGGCGATCTTGATCCAGTTGTCGCGCATCAGCGCGGCGGCCACGAACGGGTCGACCCGGTTGCGGTGGTTGTAGAGGAAGACGGCCGGGCGCTGCGCCGTCAGGTTGTGTGTGCCAACGACATTGATGCGGATGCCGTTGGTCGCCAGCAGCGCGTGGGGCCAGGTGGAGGTGAAGAAGTTGAGCCCGCGGCGCCGGCTCCCGCTCAGCAGCCCAAGCCCCAGCGCACCGGCGGCGAGCGGGACGGCCAACCCGAACCCCGCGACCAGCGACGCCTGCCTGCGGAGGCCGGCGATCGGCCCGCCGGGACGTGGGGCGTGCGCGGCTCCGGGGTCCGCTATCGGCCCGCCGGGATCGGCTAGTTCACCCCCGGCGGTCATCGCCGTGGCGCGCGGGGCAGCTGCCGCCCGGTGCGCATCGCGCGCAGCTTGTCGCGGGCCTTCGACGACGTGAAGTGCAGGTTCTCGGGATCGTAGAAGAACCGCATCGTCCGGAACGGGAAGTACAGCAGCAGCAGCGTGGTGATCGCGGTGTAGCCCGCGGGACTCCTGACGCCGTGCAGGTCGGTCGTGCGGGTATAGCGCGTGACGTACCGGTAGAACTCGCGCGGTGAGGATTCCACTCGGCGTGCCGACATGGCGACCACCATGCCCGGCTCGTACGCGATCTCGAACTCGTTCTTGAACAAGGTCAGCGCGAGATCCACGTCCTCGTGCAGGCGGTCTTCGAGGTCCAGCTGCGTCAGATGGCGGACCGACTTCCACGCCTGGGCGCGAATAGCCATGTTGGCGCCGATGAGGAACCGCTCGTTCTTCGCGTACTTGTGCACCTTGCCGCGCAGGGTGGCGTCGGTCCAGAACAGGAACCGCCGCAGCGGCATGTCGTGAAACCCGATGGGTCCGCTCGCCGCGTCAACGTCGGGATCCTCGAACCGGCGGCGAATCGTCTCGACCCAGTCCCTGGCGATCACGGAATCGGCGTCGGTCCGGGCGATGATGTCGCTGCGCGCGTGATCGAAGCCGTGGTTGCGCGTCGGGGCGATGCCCTGATGCTCGTTCTGCTCGATCAGCTGGATGTCGATGTGCGGGTTCTCGGCTTGATACCGGCGCACGATGGCGGCGGTGGCGTCCGTCGACTTGTTGTCGACGACGATTATCTCCTCGGGTGCAGAGGTCTGGTCGAGGCACGATGCCAGGCATTTGCCGATATAACGTTCCTCGTTATAGGCCGGAATGACGATCGCGACGGACGGCTGTTGGGGCATTACTCAGAGACCAATCTGCGAAGGCGCAGAAACGGAAACTGGCATTGGCCCCGACCCTGCACCGGTGGAACATACGCACCGAATTGCCCGCTGCAGGGAATTCGGTGCGCCCATTGATTCGGACCCTAAGGCAATCGCGGCCCAGTCTGCCTCCGAATATCGCGTGTTTTCTCGAAACCTTAACCCCGCAAGGGCACCTTGTTCAACACGTGTCTACGTTGAACACATGAGAGAGCAGTGTAGTGCCGGTCGTGACATTCCGCTCGACTTCGGCGACCATGCCCAACGGCACTCGCTCGGCAGCGCGGTGCGCGAAAACGCCCGTCGCGCAGGCGGACTGGCAACTTTGGGCAGGCTAACCTGTGCCGTCCGCCGGGCCGACGCGGCGCCGGTCACCCGCCGGACGGGGCGCCCGCGGCTGTTGCGGCAGGTCGCCGGAGACCAAGAAGACTGCAATTGTTCGATTTGCGAGTCCTCATCGCCCGTCGTAGCGTACGTTTACCCGCGGAACACACCAACACCAAAGTGGACGTCCGTGCTAAGCGTCGTGCGCGTTACGAGAAACCTCGGAGCAAAGGGCAATAATTGAAATCCGAGTGACCAACAATCGCACGGCCACCGCACATCCGGAAAAGCCATTCATCGCACGCGCCATCCGCCGATTTTCGGTCCCCATCATCATCGGGTGGCTGGCAATCGCGGTCCTGGTGACCCTCGGCGTCCCATCGCTGGAAAAAGTCGGACAAGAACATTCGGTGTCGATGACGCCCGACGAAGCGCCGTCGATCCAGGCGATGAAGCGGATGGGCAAGGTTTTCGTCGAATCCGATTCCGACAACGCGGCGATGATTGTCCTCGAGGGCGACCAACCGCTCGGCGACGACGCGCACACGTTCTATGCCGCCCTGATCCGCAGGCTGAAAGACGATCCGCGGCACGTCCAGCACATCCAGGATTTCTGGGGCGATCCGCTCACCGCCGCGGGCGCGCAAAGCGCCGACGGCAAGGCCACCTACGTCCAACTCGACCTCGCCGGTAACCAGGGCGAGGCCCTGGCGGCGGAATCGATCGAGGCGGTTCGGGGCATCGTCGCGCGAACGCCCCCGCCCGCCGGGCTCAAGGTCTATCTGACCGGGCCCTCGGTGCTGATCGCGGACATGCACGCCAGCGGCGACAAGTCGTTGGTGTTGATCACGGCGACGACGGTCCTGGTGATCTTCGTCGTGTTGCTCGCCGTGTACCGCTCGATCGTCACCGTCGTGCTGCTGCTGCTCTTGGTCGGCGTCGAGTTCGTCGCCGCGCGCGGAACGGTCGCGTTGCTCGGGGACCTGGGGGTCGTCGGGCTTTCCACCTTCGCCATCAACCTGCTCACCTCGCTGAGCCTGGCGGCCGGAACGGACTACGGGATCTTCTTGCTCGGCCGGTACCAAGAGGCCCGCCAGGCCGGCGAGGACCGGGAGACGGCCTACTACACCACCTACCGCGGGGTCGCCCACGTCATCCTGGGCTCCGGCCTGACGATCGCGGGCGCGACGTACTGCCTGAGCTTCACCCGGTTGCCCTATTTCCAGTCCCTCGGCATCCCCTGCGCGGCGGGCATGCTCGTCGCCGTGGCGGCGGCGCTCACCTTGGGGCCGGCGGTGCTCACCGTCGGCAGTCGCTACGGCCTCTTCGACCCCAAGCGGATGATCAAGGTTCGCGGCTGGCGACGGATGGGCACGGTGGTCACCCGCTGGCCCGCGCCCGTTCTGGTGGCGACGGGTGGTGTGGCCCTCGTCGGGCTGCTCGCGTTGCCGGGGTACAAGACCAGCTACAACGACCGGCAATACGTTCCCGGTGACCTGCCGGCCAATGCCGGCTACGCCGCGGCGGACCGCCACTTCTCCCAGGCGCGGATGAAGCCCGAACTCTTGTTGGTCGAGGCGGATCACGACCTGCGCGACCCGGCAGACATGTTGGTACTGAACAAGTTAGCCAAAGGCGTGCTCGCCGTGCCGGGTGTTTCCCGGGTGCAGGCGATAACCCGGCCGGACGGGACCACGCTGCCGCACACCACGTTGCCGTTCCTGATCGGCGCGCAAAACGCCGTCCTGGCCGAGAACAGCGCCTTCCAACAGCAACGGATGGACGACCTACTCAGGCAGGCCGACGAGCTGGCGACGATGATCGCCATCATGCAGCGCATGCATGGCCTGATGTCGCAGCTGGTCGCCACCACGCACCACCTGACCGGCGAAACCCACGACGTGCAAGCGATCACCGCCGAATTGCGCGACCGGATCTCGGATTTCGAGGACTTCTGGCGGCCGGTGCGCGGCTACTTCTACTGGGAACGGCACTGTTACGACGTCCCCGTCTGCTGGTCGCTGCGATCGATCTTCGACGCGATCGACGGTGTCGACGAAATCAACGACAAGCTCGGCGATTTGGTCACCGACCTCGACAAGATCGACGTGCTCATGCCCCAGCTGATCGCGCAGATACCCCCGATGATCGACGCCATGGCAAGCATGCGGACCATGATGCTGACGATGCACAGCACGATGTCCGGGGTGCTCGGCCAGCTGGACGAGAACGGCAAGAACCCCGGCGCCATGGGCCAGGCCTTCGACGCGTCCAAGAACGACGATTCGTTCTATCTGCCACCGGACGTCTTCGGCAACCGAGACTTCAAGCGCGGCATGGAGATGTTCTTGTCGCCCGACGGCAAGGCCGCGCGCCTGTTCATCCTGCACCGCGGGGACCCGGCGACACCCGAGGGTTTCGCCCGGGTCGAGGCCATCAAGACCGCGGCCGAGGAGGCGCTGAAGACCACCCCGCTGGAAAACGCACGAATCTCCCTGGGCGGCACCGCGGCGGTGTTCAAGGACATCTCCGACGGCGCCACCTACGACCTGATGATCGCGGCGATCTCGTCGCTCTGCCTCATCTTCATCATCATGCTGGTGATCACCCGCAGCCTGGCCGCGGCCGTGGTGATCGTGGGGACGGTCGCGCTGTCGCTGGGCGCCTCGTTCGGGCTCTCAGTGTTGTTGTGGCAGCACCTCATTCGGATGGAGCTGCACTGGTTGGTGCTGGCGATGTCGGTGATCATCCTGCTGGCGGTGGGGTCCGACTACAACCTGCTCCTGGTGGCCCGGTTCAAGCAGGAGATCGGCGCCGGGCTGAACACCGGGATCATCCGGGCGGTCGGCGGTACCGGCAAGGTGGTGACGAACGCGGGCCTGGTGTTCGCCTTCACCATGGCCTCCATGGCGGTCAGCGAGCTTCGGGTGCTCGGCCAGGTGGGCACGACGATCGGGCTGGGCCTGCTGTTCGACACCCTGGTGGTGCGCGCGTTCATGACCCCGTCCATCGCCGCGCTGCTGGGCCGCTGGTTTTGGTGGCCGCTGACGGTGCGGCCGCGCCCCGCCAGCGCCATGCTCCGGCCGACGGGGCCCCGCCCGGCGGTGCGGGCCCTGCTGGGCGACTAACTAGATCAGCTGGGCGAGCGCGGTGACGACGATGAGGGCCAGCACGGCCACGCCGATGACGTGCACCTGGCGCCGGGGTGTGAGTCGCTGCGGGAGGGGCCGCTGCTGCAGGGTGTGCTGGCGGCGCACGGCGATCAGGAACGTTCCCAACGCCACGGCGCCGGCGAGCCCGGCGGGGACCAGGTCCGCCGGGCGGACGGAGCCGTGCAGGTTCCTGATCATCAGCAGTGCGCCGTTGGCCAGGAACGCGAACGACGTCCGAGTCCAGGCCAGCATCGTCCGCTCGGCCGGGTCCCTACCGTCCGCCGTCGAGTCGCTCAACGGATGACCGCCTTCGCGATCACCAATGCGAGCGCGATGAGCCCCACCACAGTCAGGCCCACCGCCAGGTAGGTCGGCGAGGGATGCCGTGGCAGCGGGGTCCCGTGGCGCATGGCGCGATCCGCCTGCTGCCAACGCAGCAACCCCATCCCGCTGGTGAGAATGGCCAGCAGCGCAAGCCCCCCACCGAGCACACGGCGCGCGCCCGGCACCCCCAACTCCGGGACCAACTGCACGAGCGCCACCGCCGCGGCGAGCAACCCCAGCGCCGTGCGCTGCCAGGCCAGAAACGTCCGCTCGTTGGCGAAGGTGAACCGGTAGTCGGGCTCGTGCTCTTCGGCGCTGTCGGTGTCGGCCACGAGGCACATCGTTGCATGATGAACGCTGTGGTCAAGGCGCTGCTCTTCGACGTGCAAGGCACGGCGACGGACTTTCACTCGACGGTGTGCGAGGAGGCGCGGCGGATCGCCGCCGGGCGTTACCCGGAAGCCGACTGGCCCGACGTGGTACGGCGTTGGCGCGCAGGCTACTTCACGACACTGGACATCGCGGAGCACCACGGCACCGCGTGGGTGTCGGTGCGCGCGGTGTATCGGCGGGCACTCGACGCGGTTCTGGACGAGCGCGGCATCGCCCTCTCCGGCGCCGAACGCGACGAGTTGACCGTGGCCTGGCAGCGGCTCAACCCCTGGCCCGACGCGGTGCCCGGGCTGACCCGGCTTCGAACCGCCTACACCCTGGCCACCCTGTCGAACGCCGACGTGTCGGCGGTCGTCAGCATCTGCAAACGGGCGGGGTTGCCCTTCGATGCGATCTTCGCCGCCGAGATGGCCGGGGCGTTCAAACCCGACCCGGCGGTGTATCGGATGGCCGCGACGTATCTCGGTCTGGACGCCGGCGAGATCATGATGGTCGCCAGCCACAAGTACGACATTCGCGCCGCGGCCGGGCTCGGGTTCCGGACCGCCTTCGTCGCGCGCCCGCTGGAGTTCGGTGCCGACGGCGAGGCCGACGTGACCTATTCCGACGAGTTCGACGTCAACGCGTCCGACTTCCTCGATCTCGCAGCCCAACTCGGCTGCTGAGCAGTTCAGGCAGTCGCGAAGGTCGGCGGGACGGTATTGGTCAGCGCCGGGTCCGGCTTCTCCGACGACATCGACAGGAAGCCGCGCGCGCAGCGCGCGGCCAGCAGCCAGTTGGCCGGCTTCCTCATGTCCAGCCCGCCCAGCAGCTGCTTGATCATGGTCAGCGTGTCGAAGTAGATGCGTTCGCACACAAGCGTTTCGGTGTGGTCGAAGACGAAGTAGGCGGTCATGCGGACCCGGAACCGGCTGCCGGTGGGCGGGACCTTGCCCAGGTAACCCAGATGGGTGCCCATCAGCCAGAACTCGACGATCACCGCGTCGGCGCTGTGCCGCAGCGCGATGATCTCGTGGTCCTGGTCGGGAAACGCGGTGCGGGTGTAGGCGTAGTAGTCGCGCACCGCCCGATCTCCGTCGTGGACGATCATCTGCGGGATCAGCTCGTAGCGCGGATGCGGGAAGGTCGACAACACGTCGTCCCAATCCTGGCGGACCTCGTCGTGAAAATGGTCGAGCACGAGCTTCTGGCGGGCGGCAAGTACGTCCGCGGAGGGGAACGCGGGAATCGTCATGCGCGCTACCCCCGGGGCGGGGTCCAGGCGACCGGCAGCGCCTTGATGCCGTGGATGAACTGCGAGAGCAGCCGGGCGGGCTCCTCGACGGCGACGATGTCGGGTATCTCGCGGCGCAATTCGTCGAAGATCACCCGGATCTCGCGGCGGGCAAGGTTGGCGCCGAGGCAGAAATGCGCTCCGCCGCCACCGAAACCGAAGTGCGGGTTGGGGGTTCGCGCCAGGTCGAAGAGCCAGGGATTGGCGAACGTCGACTCGTCGCGGTTGGCCGAGTTGTACCACAACACGGCCTTGTCGCCCTCGGACATCTTGGTGCCGCTCAGCTTGAAGTCGCGGGTCAGCGTCCGCCGCATGTAGACCACCGGCGAGGCCCATCGCACGATCTCCTCGACCGCCGTGGGCGCCAGCCGGTCGAAGTTGGCCCACCACTTGTCCCGCTCGTCGGGGTAGCGCGACAGGGCCAGCACGCCGTGGCTGATCGCGTTGCGCGTCGTCTCGTTGCCCGCCACCACCAGCAGGATGAAGAAGGACGCGATCTCCGCCGACGACAGCCGTTCGCCGTCGACCTCGGCTTCGACCAGGCTGGTGGTCAGGTCGTCGTGGTGATTGACGCGGCGGTCCTCCGCCAGCGCGGAGGCGTAGGCGCCGATGTCCATCGAGATCTTGAGGAATTCGTCGAAGTCGGTGGTCAGGTCGGGGTCGCCGAACCCGAGAATCACGTTGGTCCAGTGGAAGATTCGCTGATGGTCTTCCTCGGGGATCCCCATCATGTCGCAGATGATCTGCAGTGGCAGCGGGCCGGCGAGCTCGGTGACCAGGTCGGCTTCCCCGTTGGGATGGTTGGCGATCAGCGACGCCACCAGCCGGCGGGCCCGCTCGCGCACCGACGCCTCGATGCGCGCCACCACCTTCGGGGTGAACGCCCGGCTGACGATCGAGCGCAGCCGTTGGTGCCGCGGGTCGTCGAGCACGATCATCGAGCCGAAGTATTCGGCGATCTCCGGCGCGTTGTCGTTGACCGTGATGTTGGGGCTGGAGCTGAAGATCTCCGGGTGGCGGCTGGCGAAGTGGACGTCGTCGTGCCGGGTCAGCGACCAGTACCCGTCGCCGGCCACGAATCCCTCCATCTCGATCGCGGGCCAGAACGAGATGGGCGCCTCGCGGCGCAACGTGGTGAAGGCGCCGTCGCGGAAGTCGTCGTCGAGGCCCCAGAAGTCCAGCGAGTCCAGGTGGATGTCGGAGAGGGGGACCTCGGGCGGCGGAGCCCCGTTCGTTCGCGTCGCGATGCCCGTCTTCAGACTCACCGAGAACCTCCTGCGAAACCGTTAGTGGGCACAGACCGTCCTGCCGCCCGCCGACTGCGCGTCGGCGACCACGTTGCCGTCGAGCAGGATCCGGCAGCGCAAGGGGCCGGCGCCCTGCGCGCTGATCACGAACACCTGCCCGCCGAAGGAGGTGAACTCCGTCGACCACGGCAGCGGCACGTTGACCTGGTGCAGCTGACCGGCGTCGGTCTGGTACGAGATGTACTGCGCGACCGGGCCGCCGGTCACCTCGTAGCGGGCCTGCGGCATCTGGGGGATGGCATGGGCCACGCCGGGGACCGTCGCGGCCCAGCCGGCTCCGACGGCGAACAGGATCCTCAGGCCACGCCGATGCTTCGTCATGATTTGCATCGTGTCACCACATGCGGTGCTACGGAAGCTTTCCGCCCAGACGAAGCGGCGCCGCTCTAATGTGAGTCCCACGGGGGCTGGCACGGGAAGGTGAGTATGTCGGAACACGGCGCAAAACGTGTGGTGGTTTGGGGCACCGGCTTCGTCGGCAAGATGGTGATCGCCGAGATCGTCAAGCATCCGCTGTTCGATTTGGTGGGTGTGGGCGTCAGCAACCCCGACAAGGTGGGGCGCGACGTCGGCGACATCTGCGGGCTGCCCGAGCCGGTCGGCATCGTCGCCACCGACGACGTCGACGCGCTGATCGCGCTGAAGCCCGACGCGCTGGTGCACTACGGCCCGACGGCGATGCACGCCCAGGACAACATCGCGCTGATCACCCGTTTCCTGCGGGCGGGGATCGACGTCTGCTCGACGGCGATGACCCCGTGGGTGTGGCCGACCATGCACCTCAACCCGCCGCAGTGGATCACGCCCATCACCGAGGCGTGCGAGCTGGGCCAGTCGTCCTGCTTCACCACCGGCATCGACCCCGGATTCGCCAACGACCTGTTTCCCATGACGCTGATGGGCCTGTGCTCGGAGGTGCGCCGGGTGCGCGCCTCCGAACTGCTCGACTACACCAACTACGAGGGCGATTACGAAGTCGAGATGGGCATCGGCCGCGAGCCCGAATACCGCCCGCTGCTGGAAGACTCCAACATGCTGATCTTCGCGTGGGGCGCCACCGTGCCGATGATCGCCCACGCGGCCGGCATCATGCTCGACGAGATCACCACCACCTGGGACAAGTGGGTGACGCCGACCGAGCGCAACACCGTCAAGGGTGTGATCAAGCCCGGGCACGTCGCCGCGGTCCGGTTCACCATCAACGGGATCTACAAGGGCGAGACCAGGATTCAGCTCGAGCATGTGAACCGCATCGGCGTCGACGCCGCCCCCGACTGGCCCTCCGGGCACGACAACGACGTCTACCGGGTGGAGATCGAGGGCACGCCGAGCGTGTTCCAGGAGACCGCTTTCCGGTTCACCGACGGGTCGGGCCGCGACGCGGCCACGGCCGGCTGCCTGGCGACCGGGATGCGGGCCCTCAACGCCGTGCCCGCCGTCAACGACCTGCGGCCGGGCTGGGTCACGCCGCTCGACCTGCCGCTGATCGCCGGCGCCGGCAACATCCGCTGACCGGCCGGCGCACAGCCGGTACCTAGGTTTCCCTGAGACGCGGTACAGGTTCCGGCGGCACAATAACGGCTAGCCTGGGATGCGAGTTGCTGAAGTTGGGGTTGGGGCATATGGCCAATGGAGCTGGGACCGCGCTGGGGCTGTCGATCGGTAACACCAACCTGGCGGCGGTGGCCGCCGGCCGGGTCGTCACCCGCAAGCCCGTCCTGACGCTCTACCCCGACCGCGCGCCGGAGGTGGGCGTGCCCGCGGAAAACCCGCGGCTCGACCAGCCCGGGCTGGTGATGACCGGATTCGTGCAGCGGGTCACCGACCCGCGGGGAATGGTGGCGGCCGACGGCTCGATGCACCGCGGCGAGCAACTGATCGCCGACGCGATGCGCGCGCTGGCCTACGCCCTCACCGGCGGTCGGCCCCTGCCCGACAGCGTCGCCGTGACCTATCCCGCCCACTGGGCCTCCGAAGCGGTCGACGCCGTGGGCACCGCGCTGAGCTCGGTCGCCGAATGGTCCCAGCGCGCGCGGCCGCTGCTGCTGATCCCCGACGCCGCGGCCACCCTGCTCGCCGTGCGGACCGGCCCCGGCATACCGCGCAGGGGGACCGTGGCGGTGTGCGACTTCGGCGGCACCGGCACCAGCGTCACGTTCATGCGCGCCGACGGCGACTATCAGGCGCTGGCCCCGACCGTGCGGCTGAACGACTTCTCCGGTGACCTGATCGACCAGGCGCTGCTGAGCGCCGTCATCTCCAACATGCCCACCACCGCCTCCTTCGACCCGGCGGGCACCGTGGCGATCGGCTCACTGAGCCGGCTGCGGACCGCATGCCGAGGCGCCAAAGAAGAGCTGTCGTCCAGCACGGCGACCACCCTGAGCGACGGGCTGACGGGGGAAGTCCGGGTCACCCGCGCCGAGCTCGACGAGGCGACCCGCACGCCGCTGGACCGGTTCGTGGCGGTGCTGGAAAACACGTTGGCCCGCAACGGGATCCATGACCTGGCGGCGGTCGTCACGGCGGGCGGCGGGGCGAACATCCCCGCGCTCACCACCACGCTGTCGCAGTACTTTCGCGTCCCGGTCATCACCACGCCGCGCCCACACCTGACGGCCGCCACCGGCGCCGCGCTGCGGGCGGCGCACGGTCCCGGCGAGGTGTCCGCGGCGGCGACGGCGGCTTCGGTGTCGGCTTCGGCGCCCGCCGCGCCCGTCACGGCGACCGCGCCGGTGATCGCCGCCGACGGAGCGGCCTGCGCCGTCGCGGTCGCCTCCGGCGGACGGGTTCCCCGGACGCCG